>NZ_PYHV01000013.1:0-136202 GCF_004766475.1 Pseudoalteromonas sp. KS88 | reverse complement strand
TTCTTTTCTATTAGTATCTCTAAATCATGAACGTTTGAATTATCGGCTTTCCATTCATTCAAAATCTCAACCAATTTCACTGAGATCAATTCAATATCTAAGTTTGAATAATGATGAATCAGTTCATCTAAATTCATGGAGAAACCTAACGCCCCAATAATGGGCAAATATCAGTTGGTTAAAATAAGCGACGCAGGAGCAAAAACCAACTGTTATTTGTCCTGATTAATTGGCTTGTTATAACTCACAAGCCACCGTAATTTTTTTTGATTGCACTTTTCCACTTGTGAGGAGAACAAACTCCACTTCATTTTGTACTAAGTTCGAGGTTTCATTACTAGGCTCGCAATCAACCTCCTCACCAAATAGTATATACAGGCTATAGGATGAGGGTATATCAGCTTTTTTCTCGCCGTTTATTCTTAAATTAAGACCGTTAGAATAAACTAAGCCTATATTATTTAAATTAGGAGATTTAAGCCCCTCAAACGATTTTACAGACAACTCCATTTTTACATTATTTATGATGAGTTCGAACCCTGTCATTTCATCTAAATAATTTGAGCCTCTTTTAGCTGTTAACGTGTATTTGTGGTTGCCTTCAAAACCACCTGAAATATTTATTTCATTTGGAATTAACACAACTGGAGAGCTTGCCTGTGCAAAAGCGCAGATTATCACCAATGTTAAAAAGATCGCATATTTCATAGTGAGTTATAACGCCCATTTGAGGCTGATAATAGTTTGCTAAAATGTGTAGCAAAGCGAAACCGAGCAAACTGTTAGCAGTCCCGCTTGAAATTCTTGTTAGGTTACCTTAAGCGACACATACTTTCTGGCGCTTTTTTATAACCTTTAGTTTTACTAATTGAATCGTCTATAGAAGCGATAAATGCCTTTATAACCTTGGGTGTCGGCTCTTCAAAGTTGGAACAATTACATGACCAAGTTATAGAGTGACTTTTATCGCCCAATTTCAAATATACAGTTCTATTAGGGCAAGGTGCACAAACCTCAATTCTTTCCAAATCATCTGAAATTACTAATTTATTTTGATGAGCTATATAATCAGGCAGATCGAAAAAATCAATTTTTTTTGCTTCATTTTGTATTTTTTCAATTTGTAACTTTGTGAGTTCGATTTTAGCAAAATAATCTAAATTATTACCGCATAGCTGCTTATTATAGGCATGAGTAGAGTAGTCGTAAGAATCAAAGACACCTTCAATCTTTAGGTCAAAGTTTTCTACTCGTTGATTCGATGAGCATCCAAACAATAAAAATGTGAGAAGAAAAAAAATATACTTCATTGGTAACCTAACGCCTTGCTAAGCGCGCAAAAAATTGTTGGCTAAAATAGCGAGGAACGAGCAAAAGCCAACTGTTTTTTGTCCGTTTAAGCAACTTGTTATAAGCCAACTTTTGGTAATTTATCCGTTTTAGTTAGCTCGAAGCTTTCCAAGTTTAATAGTGTAGAATATGACACACCAGCCTTTTGATAAACTAGGAATAATTCACCTTTATTTAATAGAGTATGATCCACAATAGATTCTACTTCTTTTATTAATTCTTTATAGCCAGAACCATCAGGATTGGTAATAGCTATTGTTCTTAAGTCACCAGCAGATAAACGATTATCATGATCTGAATCCAGTTGTACGAGTTGATACAAGATAGCAAGAATAGGTTCTTTGGAATTAAAGTCGCCTTTTCTCAATTTGTCACTGCGTTCTATTAAGTAATTTGTATGATCAAACAACCACGTTTTTTGAGACGTTTCGGTGTTAATAAATAAATGATTTCTTGTTGAGTTTGACGATTTGCTGAAATAAGCACGATCGAATGATTGATCAGAATAAAGTGGAATCATTAGTACTTTTCCATCATTTATTTTAGTTAGTTGCCCGAATCTCCAGTTTTCTTTTATTTCAGCGTTTTCTTCAATGTTTACAATATTTCGAGTTGTTCTTTCTCTCGTCACATCCTGAAAAAGTTTAAATGCAACAAATAAAAGAACACCTACAGCAAGTACACCCGCAACTGAAATAACCAGTCCATTGAAGCGCCAAACTAATTTAAAAAACTTATTTTCTTCCATGATACTCCAAACCCTGTATTGGCTTATAACGCTCCCATAAGGGGCGACTGAACGCTGGCTAAACTTAGGAACGTAGTGACGCCAGCCAGCGAGAAGGCGTCCCAGTGAGCCTGCGAACGAATTAATGGGCTTGTTAGACTCAAATTTTTCTTGGACCATTATACTTGTCAATGTATACCGCATAGTTCGCAAAATGACTATGCCTACTTAAATAGTGTGCATAACGTTCGTAATGCCAGCGACAAAAAGCAAGAAAGTCCGATACATCCTCGCCAACAACAACTGAAAGATTCTCCAGCTCGTAAGTTGCTTCCATAAGCTCTTTACACTGTTTTTCATTTGCGCCATTTGCGACGTATAAAACACCTGCAGGCAATTCATGCAACGTATAGTCTAAGTAACTATAAAGCTCAATAAACTTTTCGTATTGCGACTTATTGCTCATGGGTTCCCTTTGAGTCTAACGCCTAATTAACAGGCAAAAAACAATTGGTTAAAATAAGCGACGCAGGAGCAAAAACCAACTGTTTTTTGTCCTTGTTTAATTTCTTGTTATGTTTTGGTTAGCACTCACCTGTCTTATGATTTAGTGCCTGAGTAAGGCTTTCTCTCGTTTTAGAACTGATTGAGTCACTTTTTAAAAGAAGCTCAATATCTGTTTTGAACATTTCCAAATATAAGTCTAGCGTTTCAACATCTTCGTTGGGAATATTAGGTAACGAGCATTCGATATTTTTTAGGTAGCGGTAGTAATACCCTTTATTTAACTGGTTACGTGCCTGCTCGGTGGAAAAAGATTTATATATCATCTCTTTCTTTGTCTGTTCGTTATTTAGAGTGAAGTAAAATAATACCGATAAAATTAGTAATGGAAAAAAAACTGCGGTGTATTTTTTAACTTTACTATTTAAATTGAGCACAAAATCTCCGAAAAACATAACAATTTTGTCTATGACATTTGTCGTTTTATAAACCGATAAATGTCCATATATTACAATGCATTTATCTTAGCCCTCAAATAAACACCTGTAAACAATTAGTTAACTTTGTCTAACTTTTTACAAGTGCAAAAATACCCCAAAATGGTAGAGATCAGTAATATTGGACAAAACACAAAACACTGTCTATATATACAGTTATTTATTTTTGAGATTCACCCTATGAAGTCACCTTTTTTAACTATGATTTCGGAAAAAATGTATTTAAAGCGTTATGCTAAAAGTACCATTAAAGCTTACTTATACTGGATAGCTGCATTTATTCGCTTCAATTCTATGCGACACCCAACAACAATGGGAGATAATGAAGTAGAGCTTTTTTTAAATCATCTAGTTAACCAACAAAATGTTGCACCTAATACGCAAACGCAAGCTTTAAATGCGTTAAGCTTTTTATTTAAGGAGGTCATTAAAAAGCCACTATCGCTATCCTTAGATTTTATCAAGAGCAAACGAGCAACTAAACTCCCCGTCGTTTTAACACAGCAAGAAATAAACCTTTTTTTTAAAGTGTGCTCTGCAAAACATTATTTACCTTGTGGGCTTCTCTATGGCAGTGGCATGCGGCTAATGGAAGTACTGCGTTTGCGTGTGCAGGATATTGATTTTGACTATAACTGCATCCGCATATGGGATGGTAAAGGAGGAAAAAACCGTGTTGTAACGCTTGCAACTGAGCTCATACCGCAAATACGGACACAAATTCAATTAGTAGATAGTTATTTACAGTTAGACCTAAATAACCCGCTATTTTGCGGCGTGTATTTGCCACACTTATTACGTAAAAAATACCCAAATCATAACAAGCAGCTGGGGTGGCAATATTTATTCCCATCTTATAAACTCAGCATTGATCCCCAAAGTAAGCAATTGAGAAGACATCATATAGATGAAAAACAATTACAGCGCGCGGTTAAAAAAGCAGCTTGTGATGCACAAATTAATAAACACGTTACTCCGCATACCTTACGCCATTCTTTTGCAACACATTTACTACAAAGTGGTGCTGATATTAGAACGGTTCAAGCGCAACTAGGCCATAGTGATGTGCGAACAACTCAGATTTATACGCATGTTTTACAACAAGGTGCAAATGGCGTGATTAGCCCATTCTCTAGGTTATAAACAGGTAAAAAGAACAGCTGTATATTTTTGTCAAATAAATTTAACGCGTTAAAGCACATTATATGAATGTGCTAGCAATAGTTTACGAAAAGCTACCTTTTTTCGTCTTCTATTTTAAGTAATAGCTTTTTAATGTCGTTTTTGGCACCCAATATATGCTTTTTCAAAAAATCACAGGCTTTTTTAGTGTCTTTCGCGCGGCAAAACTCTAGTAAAGTACGGTGTTCTTCTGGCGCTGTTGTTAGGCCACCGGCTAACAATATATGCATACGAACATAGCGCTCTGAATTTTTACTATACATATCAACCAGCTCACGAGTTTGTGGGCGTTGTGCGCGCGAATACAATTTGCCATGAAAACGGCTATTTAAATCGCCCGTTGCAAGGTGTGTATCACCTGCGTCCATAGCGCTTTCAAGCTCAGTTAAAATAAGCTCTGCATCAATTAGGTCTTGATCTGTTAAACCGCCTATTGAGTGGCTTAGCAGCTCTGCTTCGAGTAATGCTCTTAAATCAAAAATTTCATCAATTTGTGATGCAGAAAGCTCTGTTGCTGTGGCACCTTTATGGGCCTCAAAGTTAACAAGTCCTTCAGCTTCAAGCTGAAGCAGCGCCTCACGAACAGGAATACGGCTTACATTAAGCTCAGCAGCCAATGCAGCTTGACGAAGCGGATCGCCGGCTTTAATTTCGCCTGTTAATATTTTTTCACGAATTGCTTCTGCAACAAGTTGGGTGCGGGTTTTATGCTCAATTGCCATGGTGTTCCTTAAACATTGCATTTAGCATACATTATACCCAAGTAACATGAGATGCCAAGTTAGATTCAGTCCACAGCCACCGTTCATAAAGGAATGCGGGAATATGCAATATTGACTCCCGCATTAATTACTTTATGCCTGATAACAAATAGGGCGCATAAAACGTAACATTGCATTTGTACCTACAGAAGTACTACGTACATCTGTTGAGCTTGGGAATGGCCCACCGTGGTTCATTGAGCCGCAGACTTCAACGCCTGTTGGCATCTGATTTTTTATCAAACGACCCACTTTATATTGCAGCGTTTCAATAAGGCTATCGGCTTTATTTAAGTCAGCGTCGGTACCATGCACACTAGCGGTTAGCTGCCCTTGCAATTGATTTACTAATGTCATGAGCTGCTGTTCACTGTCGTAGCGCACAACTAACGCCGCAGGGCCAAACACTTCTTCTTGTAAAGCTGGAGTTGCTAAGTAGTCATCGCCGTTGCACGCGAATACATGTGCATTGGCATGAAACGCCTGTGCAAGTTTGCCTGCACCTAACACACTGACCTTATCAAGCTGGCTACGCGCTGCTATTTGGTGTTTAAACGTGTTAACAATCCCCGGAGTGAGTAACGTGTCTGACGGGGCATCATCAATGCACGCTGTAATGTGTGCTTCAAGCTCATCACATCCCGTTGGCACTAACCACAACCCTGGGCTGGTACAAAATTGCCCGTTGCCCATCAGCATTGACTGGCAAAGTGACTGTGCAATTTCTTTACTCTGTTCAATTGCTTTATTAGGTAGAATAACTTGGGGGTTAATACTGCCAAGCTCACCATAAAATGGGATGGGTTCTTCACGCTTTGCAATGGTCGCTTGCAGTTTACTAGCAACGTTAAATGAGCCAGTGAACCCAACCGCTTTAATTTCCGGCGCAGCAACGAGCTGATGCGACATGTCATACGCCTTACTTTGCACCATTGCAAACACGCCTAATGGCATCGCACACTCTTTTATAGCGGCAAGCGCCGCGCGTGCCATAAGCTCACCGGTTCCCGGGTGCGCTGTATGATTTTTTACAATCACTGGGCAACCTGCTGCCAGTGCTGCTGCCGTGTCGCCACCGAGTGTTGAAAAGGCATACGGGAAATTAGATGCGCCAAATACGGCCACAGGCCCAAGCGGTAAATAATTAAGCTCTGTATGTGGTTTTGGTAACGGTGCTCTTGCGGCATCGGCTTCGTCCACAACTTTTAAACCCAATGGTGATTCAGGGTTTTCACGCAAAGCACTGGCAAATGCCTTAAGTTGATTAACGGTTCGCATGCGCTCGCCTTGCAAACGCATCATGGGTAGATTGGTTTCTTGATGAGTTTGCTCAAGTAGCTCATCCCCTAGCGCCAATATGTGATCTGCAATACACGTTAAAAAATCTGCTCGTTGCGCAAAGCTGGTTTTACGATACTCATAAAAAGCCGATTGCGCGGCTGCTATCGCCCCGTCTAATTCAGCGGCACTCAGATTAAAAAAGCGTGTGGAGAGGGGTTCATTGCGCGCTGGGGAAAATGCGTTAAATTCACCATTCGCTGAATCACCAATCCATTGTCCTGCTACTAAACTTTGTCCTGTTAATGTCATGTTTTGCTCCTGATTAAATTACTTGAAACCCAAATGCATATGGGTCATCGTCATCAACGGTGATCGTGCTTGTGCCCGTCACTCTAGACCAACCTTGAATACTTGGCAGGATGGCTGTGATACCTGCGATTTCTGTTACCTGTTCAATGCAACCAATAAACTGGCTGCCGATATAACTTTCGTGGATAAAATTTTGCCCTTGAGCCAATTGCCCCTTGGCAAATAGTTGCGCCATACGCGCACTAGTGCCTGTGCCACAGGGCGAACGATCAATGGCTTTATCACCATAAAAAACAGCATTGGCGGCGTCTGAATTGGCATTTTTAGGTGTGCCTGTCCATAAAACGTGGCTTGCACCTTGAACAGTTGAGTCAAGCGGATGAACACATTTCGTTTTTATATTTATGGCATCGCGTACCTGTGGGCTGTACTTTAAAATTTGCCCTGCGGTTAAGTGTTCAATGCCTTTATAATTCCCCTGCGGTTCAACAATAATGTAGAAGTTGCCACCATAGGCAATATCTACTTTAAGCGCGCCTAACTCAGGCACTTCAATTTCAATTGATTGATGTGCTAGGTACGCTGGCACATTATAAATTTTTACCCACTGAACTTTACCGCCAGTCATTTCATAATTGACTTCAACGCGCCCTGCCGGTGTATCGAGTTTTAATGTTCCTGGCACGTGTGCATGCAACAAGCCATGCTCTAACGCAAACGTGACAATGCCCATCGTGCCGTGACCACACATGGGTAAGCACCCTGATGTTTCAACGAATAAAATAGCCGCATCGCCATCCTCTTTGGTAGGTGGATATAAGAATCCGCCCGACATCATATCGTGGCCACGAGGCTCAAACATAAGCGCTTGGCGTATCCAGTCATGATTTTGCAAAAAGTCTTGGCGCTTTTCACTCATGCTTTCCCCACTTAATTGCGGGTGACCACTGGTTATTAGCCGTACAGGGTTGCCACAGGTATGGCCGTCAATACAAAAAAAGGTCCCTTTGAGCATAACTTAGTCCAACTTAAATTTTGTTAAAGCAATACGGTTTGTCATTGCTTGCGTGTAAAGCGAGACGGCAGTCGTGTTCTCGTTTGCTGCATCCAGTTCAATAATACTGTGAACGCCTTCATTATTTAGCTCATCGATCATCTTTGCTGTTGTTGCAAATTTAATGGCGTCTGATGCATTGAACTGAGTCGGTGCTGCTAAAAAGACCCCTTGCCAATTTACTGTCATTTTAATTACCTGATTGATGTTTAGGCTTGATATAGTAAGTATATTGTATACAATAATCAATATCCTATTTTAACATTCCGTTAGTCATTGGTTTAAAAGGGCCTATATGGCGCAGCAAGAAAAAGGCTAAACAACTGAAATAAAATAATAAAGAATCAAACTAACAACGTTAAATAATCATATTTCGTAATTTAAAAAACTAAATGCAATATTGAGATAGGCAAAGATTTATCGGCCAAAATAGCGAATTGCATAAAGAGGTAATTATTTTGGCAGATCAAAGTACAGAACAGATTGGGGTCATTGGAGCGGGTGTGATTGGTATTTGTTGCGCGCTAAACTTACAACGAGCTGGCTTTGCCGTCACTTTGTACGATGAAAACGGTCTAGCTCAAGGGTGCTCTAAGGGAAATGCGGGGCATTTTGCGACAGAACAAGTATTTCCCTTAGCGCATGCATCGGTACTTAAAAAGCTCCCTTCTATGTTGTTAAACCCACTGGGTCCACTGCGTATTGATTGGCGTTATACTATTAAGGCACTACCATGGTTTTGGTTATTTCTAAAAAATATGAATAACAAAACCTATACAGCCAACTCGTTGGCATTAAAAGCGCTAAATCAACATGCGATTACAGCCTATGACCAATTGCTAAGTAACTATAATTTAGACTATCTAATCACTAAAAAAGGCAGTTTACTGACCTTTGAAAAAACCCCGATTGAACAGATAACTAGCTTATTAGAGAGTTTTCAAACGCACGATATAAGTGTTGAACTGCTCAATTCAAAACAAGTTCAGCAACTTGAACCTAACTTAGCACCCACAATTAAGCACGCTTTATTATTTAATGACGTGGCACACAGCGTTGATCCGCACTTATTTTGCGTAACATTAGCGGAGCAATTTATTGCCCTTGGGGGGCAGTTTTGTCAACAAAAAGTGACCGCGATTGAGCAAGCTGAACTTGGGTATACACTCAAAGGCGAGCAACAACAATTTACCGCTGACAAAGTGGTTATTGCCGCTGGCGCATGGAGTAAATCGCTTATTAAGCCCCTTGGTTATAAAGTCCCGCTGGATACTGAACGCGGGTACCATTGCATGCTAGCAAGTAACTATGGCCTTTCTCGCCCTGTCGCCTCTGCTGAGCGTAACTTTATAATGACCCCCATGAGCCAAGGTTTGCGAATAGCGGGGACGGTGGAATTTGCAGGCACACAGCGCAAAATGAACAACAAACGTGCACTGGCATTATTGCCGCACGCTAAAGCGATGCTTAAAAAATCAGCCTCATCATTGCATGCTCACAGTACGTGGATGGGCTGTCGCCCTTCTTTACCTGACTCATTGCCGGTTATTGGTGAAGCCCCTTTTCATCCTAATATTTTCTTTGCATTTGGACATCAACATTTGGGGTTAACACAAGGTGCGGTCACTGGGGAGTTAATTACTTCACTGTGTTTAAGACACCCTACAAAAATAGACATTAAACCATATTGCATTAGCCGATTTTCAACGCATGCGGCTTGCAGTTCACCCATCCCACACGCACAATAGCCCCATTAACGAGGAGAGCATTATGACGACCACAGGTATTGGTACTCAATCTAAAGAGCAGGCACTGGCGAGTCTCAGTGATATGACTAAAGATTTGCAGCCCATTCAAGCGCAAGAACACCTAGAGCGCATTAAAACAGCGCAAACTTACATGCAAGCAAATGGCATCGATGCCATTTATTTAAATGCAGGCACAAACCTAACTTACTTTACCGGTATGCGCTGGTATGCCAGTGAGCGTATGGTTGGGGCAATTTTACCCGCCAAAGGTGACGTACAATACATTGCGCCTTACTTTGAAATTGGCTCACTGAATGGCTTTAAAGTGATTGATGGCCCAATTCGTGGCTGGCAAGAGCATGAAAGCCCATACCAACTATTTGTCGATGTCATTAAGGAGATGGGCATTGCACAAGATGGCACAATTGGGATTGATGAAAGCGCCCAGTTTTTTATTTTTGATGGCATCAACAAAGCACAAAATGGCTTAAAACTAGTTAATGCACAACCTGTCACTGCGCATTGCCGTATGCATAAATCAGCCAATGAGCTGAAACTAATGCAACGTGCTATGGATATGACACTCGCTGTACACCAAGCAACCGCGAGCATGTTACACGAAGGTATTAGCACCACAGAAGTGGAAGCCTTCATCAAGCAAGCTCACCAAAAGGTAGGCGCGCCGGGTAATTATTTTTGTATTGTGTTATTTGGTGTTGCCACCTCTTTCCCGCATGGGGTAAAAGATGCACAAATCCTTAAAAAAGGCGACATGGTATTGATTGATACTGGCTGTAAAGTACATGATTACCTGTCTGACATCACGCGAACGTATGTGTTTGGTGAAGCAACAGAGCGTCAACGCCAGTTTTGGGATTACGAAAAAGCGGCCCAAATTGCTGCATTTAAAGTTGCTCAAATCGGGCAAACATGTGAAGCGGTCGATGCCGGTGCTCGCAATTACTTAGCTTCACAAGGATTAGGCCCTGAGTATCAAACACCAGGCTGTCCACACCGTACAGGCCATGGTATAGGGTTGGATATTCACGAATGGCCTTATTTAGTAGGCGGAGATAAAACTCCACTTGCACCTGGTATGTGCTTTAGTAATGAGCCTATGCTGGTTGTGCCAGACGAATTTGGTATTCGTTTGGAGGACCATTTTTACATGACTGACGAAGGACCTAAATGGTTTACGGAGCCTGCGCATAGTATTGATGACCCATTTGGTTTAGGTTAAAAACCTCACGATCGGCCTACATGGCTGATCGTGTTAGTAACTCATTATTTTCGCACCATTGGTTTGGTGCTTTTACCAATGTTGCTTTATCTGCTACACGTACTTTAACGCATTGGGTATCTGAGGGTAATTGCTCTTTTTGCACAACCCAAAATTCGCCTTGCTTTTGAGTAAATAATTGGTATTCGTATGCCTCATCACTGCCTTCAAATAAAGCAGTAAATAAACCGCCAACCAGTGCACCAGCTATACCACCTGCAATCATATCTTCGCGATTACCATCTAACTCATCGATTACCCCTACTGTTGCGCCAATCATCATGCCGTTGAACACATCTGACGATAGCTGAACCGGTTTTGTCGATTGAACTTGCGCATAATATTCAGTGACTATTCTATTTTCTTCAGCTCGATCAACACCCGGGCCTGCAGCACAACCTGTTAATAATAGTAAAACGATAAATGCCTTGTTCATCATGTTGTCCTTTGGATTGTTTTCATTTGTCTAATAATGAGTTTATTGGGTTTTAAAATTAAATCTGTTCAAGAGTGTTTTAAAGATGTAAGAAACTGTGCAATTAATGCATTGAACTCACCTTAATTGACAATCTCTGCTGTGTTGCCTTGAACTTTGTGATGTGTGCCTGCATATCCTCACTATATTGTTCAAAACAGGCTACCCCAATGAAAAAGCTAAAAATCGATATTGTTTCTGACGTAATGTGCCCGTGGTGCATTATAGGCTATAAAAACCTTGAATCTGCATTAGCTCAATTGAGTGACAAGTTTGACGCTGAAATAAGCTGGAAGCCCTTCGAACTGAATCCTGATATGCCCATTGAAGGACAAGATTTAAATGAACATTTAGCGCAAAAATATGGCCTAACTGAAGCGCAAGGCGATGCAAATCGAAAGCATATTTTAGAGATGGGTGAAAAAGCAGGGTTTACCTTTAACCTTGATGGTAACCGCATCATGATCAATAGTTTTGATCTCCATCGTTTACTGACTTGGGCAGCAACTGAAGGTAAACAAACCGAATTAAAGCTGGCATTCTTTAAAGCACATTTTACCGATTTGGTGTATTTAAACGAACAAGAAAGCCAATTAAATGTGGTGCAAAGTGTTGGCCTTGATAGAGACCGTGCAAAAGAAATATTAGATTCAGGTGAATATTTTCAAGCGGTACGTAGCGAACAAAATGCCTTACAACAAATGGGTATAACGTCTGTCCCTACGTTTATTATCAACGACGAATATGCACTAACTGGTGGACAACCAAGCGATGCATTTGTACAAGCATTCGAGCAAATAGCAGAGCAAGACAGTCAATAACGCTTTAACACCACGTAATGCTAGTTACATGGTGCTCGCAGACTCATAGTCAGCTAAAAATGCTTGATACAGCTGATAGACATTTACCTTTGCATTAAGCTTTGCGGCAATCAAATACAAGCCAGCAAGTTTGCGGTGAACAAACAGTGCATCAATGGGCGGTGAATGCCATTGCTGTTTTTGTGTGCTCATTTCAAGGCCTTTATCGCGTATTTGTTTAGCGAGTGGGCTTGCTGCAAAGTCATAGGCCTCATCAATTAAAAGCGGCTCACACGCCAATTTAAATATGTTAAGTACATTTTTTTTGTAGTGCTGGTCTATTTGACTATCAAAATAACCTATTTGCTCTGCGGCGAGTGCTATCTCTTTTTCATCATTCTCAATTGCGCCCGCAAAGAGTTTGAAATAACCGTCACAAATAACCTTTGGTAATGGCCGTGTTGCACCAAAATCAAGTAGCACAACCGTTTCTGAAGCAGGTTGATATAAATAGTTAGCAAAATTAGGATCTGTTTGAACGGTATTAAATTGCAGCAATTCGTAGAAAAACAACTGTATTAAATCACGGGCGAGATTATCTCTTTGTGCTTGATTCAACTCAACGCACTCATCAAGGTCAATACCATCTACAAACTCCATAGCAAGTACCTGTTTTGTGCTGAGTTCAGGGTAGGTTTGTGGCACTTTAAATTGCGCAAACGGTGCAAGATAGCGCTGGTATACCTTTAAAAAATCAGCCTCACGTTCGTAATCTGCTTCATCCAACAGCTGCTGCTTAGCTTCGGCTATTAGGGGGTCTATATCTATATGCTTAGGCAGTAGACCACTGAGCTTTAGCAAGCTGGCTAAATTATCAACATCACTTTCAATACTTTTAGCAATGCCTGGGTATTGCACCTTAATCGCCAACGCTTCGCCATTTTCTAAATTTGCTTTGTGTACTTGCCCTATCGAAGCGGCAGCAAACGGCTTAAGCTCAATGTGTGAAAGCTTGTCAAGCCACCCTTCTCCCCATTGTGACTTAAACACACTTACAAGTTGTTTGTGTGGCATTGCATGGCCATCAGATCGCAACCTCGCTAGCAATTGGCTCAGCTCGGGAGGCAACAGCTCACCTGAATCCATTGATAATAACTGTCCAAGCTTCATCGCCGCGCCACGTAATTGTGCAAGCTGTTCGGCAAGATTCTCTATATTTTTAGAAGACATTATTAACGATTGCCGATTAAGCTTTTCACCCTTCGCCACTGATCTTGCACCATCAAGCAACACATTACCGGCGACTTTTGATGCCAGTAAGCCAAATTTACTTAACCTTGCAAATCGCGATGTTGGCACCGATTTTGACTGACTCATACACTATCACGCTTAAAAAACTGTTTATTAATTGGGTATATCTTACGCCAAGGCACACTATTTAGATCCCTTTAAGCACGCTATAAAAATACACTACTTATATACCCAAGCCACCTCAAGATGCAGAATTCAGCGTTTCACAGGGGCTCAATATCAAGGCGTTACTTTGCAACAATGGCCATCCCTTTTAAGAAGGAACAACGATGAGAGTAAGTTCCTGTGAAACGCCCAACGGGTTGGTTTAAAAGTGATTTATACTGCGTTATTGATTTTAACAATAGAACCACTATTTCTTGCAATCAATGCCTTGCCTAAATCGCTTTTAATTCCAACGACGCTCGCATCTTGAGGTGGTTTGGGTATACGCCATAAACTAAAAAGTTAATGTTAATAACCAGTTACTAAGGCGTTTTAAATCTTTTTTAAAGGCAGGCTCTATTATTGTTACATTCCTTTACAGACAACTGTCCCTTTTTTAATTTTGACCGAGTAAGTCGTGGTATTCTCCTTCGCAAAAATCAGCACATGTCGTCATTTGCTGTCTTAATTAAAAAATATGGAGAACGTATGAGTAATACCTTCAAAGTCCCGCATACTTTGATTTTACTGCTTGGTATGATGGTTATTGCATTGGGTGCAACGTGGATAGTACCGCAAGGCTTTTTTGATACCACTTTGACTGAAAATGGCCGTGAAATGGTCATGGCTGGCACCTACCAAACCGTGGCAGAGCGCCATTACTTAACCCCTTGGGATTTATTAAAAGCTATCCCGCGTGCTTTTGCCGCCGCACAAGACGTGATCTTCTTCGTATTAATTGTGGGTGGCGTATTGGCTATTGCGCGTGCTACTGGCACCGTTGATGCACTTATTGGTCGTTTACTTGAACGCCATGGCGAAAAACCACAACGCTTAATATTTATGGTGGTCTTTTGTTTTGCGTTAGCTTCTAGCAGCATTGGTACAGCCGGTGAATACATTCCCTTTGTATTAATTTTAGTCGCGTTATGTAAAGCAATGAGACTCGATGCAATGACCGCTGTAGGCATGATTGTTGCCGGATATGGTATTGGCTATGGGGTCTCGGCGTTTAACCCTTTTACCGTACTCATTGCACAACAAATTGCTGAAGTACCTGTATATTCAGGTCTATGGTTGCGGTTGGCAATCTTTGTGCCGTTTGTACTGATTGGTTTTCATCATGTATGGCAATACACTAAACGTGTTGCGGCAGATCCAAGCAAATCAATGATGCTTGACGTGCCATGCCCATTAAATGATAAAGCTACTCCCCATTACCCTGCACTTGCGATGCGCCATAAACTGATATTAGGTAGTTTCATTATTACCTTGGGTATTGCAGTATGGGGCATTGCTACCAAGGGATGGTACTTATACGAATTAGGCGGTGTCTTTATTGCTTGGGGTGCTGTAATTGCGATTCTTGGGCGTTTATCTGCTGATGAAACAGCTAATCGCTTTATTGAAGGCGTGTCTGATCTTGTAACTACGGCCATTTTAATTGGTGTGGCAAGAGGTATTGCGTTAATCCTCGAAGACGGTCAAATTTTACATAGTTTAGTGCACGGTATGTCACTGCCGTTATCGTATGTGAGTGCTGAAATATCAGCCATTGGCATGTTAGTCATTCAAACCTTGCTTAACACCTTTATTCCTTCAGGCTCTGGCCAAGCATACGTGACTATGCCACTGATGGCGCCGCTGGGCGATCTTGTCGGTGTCCCACGCCAAGTTGCTGTGTTGGCTTATCAATTTGGTGATGGCTTTTCAAATATGATCATTCCTACCAATGCGGTATTAATGGGCATATTAGGTATGGCGGGTGTCCCTTATGGGCACTGGTTCCGTTTTTGTTTACCGCTATTATTAAAATTAATGACGGCAGCGTCAATTGTATTGGTACTGGCTGTTATGTTTGGGTACGGCCTTGATGTGCAACCCACGGCAATCGCTGGATAAACGCAGCCACTTTTAAAAACAAAAAACCACCGTTGCGGTGGTTTTTTGTTTTACTCATTTAAGTACGATAAAGCACTTTAATGACATGCCAACCAAATTTTGTTTTAACTAAATGCGGTTCAAGAATTTCACCATTAAACGCTATTTTATCAAATTGAGGCACCATTTGACCGCGTTTGAACTCTCCTAAATCCCCCCCTTTTTTACCTGACGGGCACGTAGAATGTTTTTTTGCGAGGACTTGAAACTTAGCGCCTTTTTTAAGTTGCTTGATAATGTCTTCGGCAAGCTCTTTGTGCTTAACCAAAATATGAAGTGCATGGGCGGTGCTGGCCATAATGTATCTCTACTAAACTAAACTGCGCTGATTTTATCATTTATTATAAATAATGTCGTTGCTCTCCACGATTAGGTAAACGACAGTAGTCAAATTTGCCAAATAAGTGATAACGATTAAACGCCACACGGTCATACCCCCAATCGCGCAATTGTTTGGGTATTAAATTCAAGATTAACACTGCGCGCCATGGCCAACCTAATTGACTCAATACACGAATGACGGCATCACTTTGTGTGTAGCAGTGTTCATTATCAACATACACCATACTTTTCACGTTATCGGTCGAGTAACCAAAATAACTAAGCACAGCGTGGCCTTTGTGTGACTGCACACTGCACAGTTTAAAACGCGCTTTTTTGTCGCGTTTAATAATAAAATTACACCATGCATCACATAACTTACACTGACCATCAAATAAAATGACGTGTTTATTTTGAATCAGCTTTTGAACATTCATCGCTTATACAGTCGCACTTTCATAATATTGTTTAGTAGTAAACATGCACTAAATTAACATAATAAGCAACGCTTGCTATTGGCACCATTGCCCCTGTTTCTGCGCAATTAACAACAAGTGTGCTGCACTCCATGAAAAGTTTGGTGCCCCTTGCTGTTCGCCTGTAAGCGGGTTGTAATTTTCGCGAATGGGTGCGGTTGATAGGATGCCATCAGCGTTGGCTAATAATTTTTCACTTAACTGTTGCGCTTGAGTACAATATCCATAATGACTCATTCCAATCAAGCCAAAATAAAGTTGATCCAGCCACACTCTACCACGCCAATAGATGTCAGCACCAAAGGCTGGGCTGCTCAATGCTGCGCTCCCAAGTGGCACACGTGTGTTAAATTCGTTTTCGTTTAACATTACTTGTATCACTTTATCTGCTTGCTCAACTCGTGCAACTTGGTTAAACAACGGTGACCAACCTTCAGGGCCTTTGCCTCGCTTAACCAGTGGCTTGCCAGCACAGCCATTATTCAGCGGTTTGTCCTCTATTTTTATGTCATAGTAAAACCCTGTTTTGTCATCAAACATACAGGTATTAATATAGTCTCTGAGTTGCGTAGCTCGCTTTAAAAAGTAACTGGCCTGATGCGGATAGTTAAGCTGTTTGGCTATTTTTCCTAAGTAGCGGTTATCTGCGGCCATATATGAGGCTTGGTCAACTGACTCTTGTAATAGTGAGTACCCTACCAAAGTTCCATTCAGGTTAGTGTTTTGGGCAAAACCCACTTGCCAATCATTGGCTTGGCCACCTTGCTCAATATAATCAGTAAGTTGTTTAGGGCTAATAAACCCAAACACCCCTGCATCATCGCGGCCTGATTCCCAAGAAGCAGCTGTTTGTGCAGGCACCTTAATTTGTGTCAATTCATTTTTTGCACGCTCAGCTTCATACTGCTTTAAACCATGTTGAGTATGCCACTTTGCCTCTTTTTTCACTTCAAATATTAACTCACCATCTGGTGTGTTATGCGCTTTATCGAGGGTTGCGCCATATTCAGGCACGCCATTTTTATTATGGTCTCGGTTACTTAACCACCAATTACGGTATGCAACTAGTTTGGGGTACATTTGCGCTAGCCACTCACTGTCATTAGTATGCTTGAACACTTGCCATACTGCCCATGCAGCTAAGCTGGGTTTAGTATTTCTTTCATTCCAATTAGTACCATCGCCACCGCGTTCAGGACTTAAGTTGTAAGCAACTAAGTCAGGAACAAACCCCGCATCCCATGGCCTTATCGAATCATCGGCGTGTATTTGATGCTCAAATACGGTATTTAAGTTTTGCTTTGCCAACTGAGGATGAAAGGTCGCTAATGCAAATGCTTGTTTATAACTATCCCATGGCCAAGTTTGGTTGCCAGAAAACCAGCGCCCTGTAACTGCGGGGCTTACCGTGTCATAACTAAGCGCACCTGCGGCACTACGCCAATTACTAATCAACGTTTCTACACTTTTAACCGCTAACTTTAGGTACTGTGTTTGCTCTGAAGCAATATCCTCTGTCGCGTGGTAGATGTAACCTTGCCAGCGTAATTTGCTGCGAGTCATATAATAATCTGGCCGCTTTAAAATGTCTGCAATAACAGGTTTTTCAGACTTTTCTTCTTGCTCATTAAGAAGGTATGAGTAAGTGGTAAAAAAGGTTTTACTTTTAGCAATATATGCACGGCTTGAATAGCTCATATCATCATGCGTGGTTTTTACAGGCAGTGTTTTATGCAGCTGTAACTGTGAACTGCCTGAGGTGAGTAAATGGCCAAAGTCACGCACTTTACCAAAATTAAGGATGAGGCTGTTAGCTGAAACATTCCATCTAGGCAAGAAGTTAGGGTGTACTTTAAAAGGTGAACGAAGATCAATCGCTTTTCCATTTTTCGCACTTAGATGGTTAACAAGTTCACCTTCAAAATACAATGTGAGTGGTAGCTGTGTCGTTATTTGAGTTTTAACCAACGACGTGCGATTACTCACAAAACGAAGAGTTAGCGTAATCGCTACTCCTTCCCCTTTGAGTTCTTGTACCAGTGCACCAGGCACACTGTATGCCTGCATCGTTAACTCAATTTTATTCGCGCTGTTAATACTATCGCCTTTATAAACACTCAGCTTTTCAAAGTAAGGCGCAATAAAATTAAGGTATTCTTCTGTCACAAGCGCAGGGCCACTGAATCCACCCGCATGCTCTTTATCTGGAAGCAAATGGCCATGCCATGCGCCTAGATCAAACAGCGGACTAAAGCGTTGATGACCGCCTTGCTCAAAATCTTGCATGTAATAGGGAGTGCCCGTTCTATTGATGAGATTTTTATAGCTCGGCTCACTGTTTGCATTTGTTTTTATACTCATCATTAGCATAGCTAGCACAAGTATGTTCACATAGTTAACCTTCACAGTTTTAATCCTTTTTATAACGCGCTAAAAAATAAAAACCTAATCCTGTTGCTAATGCGATTGAACCAAAGAGTAACCACATTAACTCGGGACTGTGTAATGTTTTGACCAAGTAACCATAGCTCCACCCTGACAAAAAACCTGCAAATAAAAACCCTAATGCCATAGAAACAAAATAGTATCCCATAAACATTGCTGCACTGCCTTTAGGCGCTATGCTCGCAACATACTCTTGGCTTTTTGGTGAGGTGAGCATTTCGCCAAAGGCAATGAGTAAAATTACCGTCACCATAACAATCCCACCTAATTGTGTTAATAATAGCCCCGAACTCATTAACAGCAATAATAAAAAAGCCCCCGCAGTCACAATTAGGCCACTTATTAATACTGAGATCACTTTAAAATGCTGACATCTTACGCTGACAATTATTTGTAATAATACAATGGCAGCAAAGTCTAAATTAATTAAGTACTCTGGGTTTACCTGGCGATAAACAAGCCATTGTTCACTAAGCTGTTTACTTTGTTCTAGAGTGAAGCCACCCGCGTTAACTTGATTGATAAACAGCGCGATTTCAGAAACAGGCACATTGACCTTTAAGTGAACCAACTCCAATCGGATTGCTTCAAAATCAACATTTGTACTTAATGTGGTTGCGTAGTTTGCTGCAAGGTTGTGTAGTTTTTGACTTAGCGCTTGGCTATCTACGTAAGCAAAAAAATCAACCGCTGATTGACCAAAATAGCTTAAAAAGGCCACTAAATCCTGTGTATTAGTATAGTCGCGAATAAACAAAGGTAAGGTATAAAACAATTGGTTATATACGGTCCAAAACCCGGTCAACACAGCCAAATAAAGTGCGAAGTTGCGGTTACTCACATGCACCCGTTGCAAATACCATTTTGTAGTATTTTGCCTGCACACCAGTTTGTCCCACAAGCCATTTGTAACCAGCCAAATTGCAATGAGCGAAAACGCCTGCGGGTAACTTAACCAACTTACACCCGCGGTCATTAAAATAATTACGCTCATAAATAGTAAAAGCGCAAACCGGCTATTTCCTAATACCTGTTGAGCTTGTTGTAAAACATGCCCAAGCCCTTTGTTATTTTGCGGGTCTTTTACTGTATCGCGATAAAAAATAAGTGGTATAAAATTAATTAAAATCCACGCTGAGGACATGATAAATACTGCATCCCAGCTAATGGCGCGTAAATACCCCGCGACAAGCGGCCCAATAAACCCGCCTAAATTGACCATGGTGTAAAAAATACCAAAGCCCAGCCCACGGTTAGTGTCGTTTGTGCTTTGGCTTATGGTACCCACAACCACAGGTTTAAAACACGCCGCGCCAAATGCTACCAACATTAAAATCATAAAAAACGAATTAAAGTCAGTTACTTGACCTAGAAAATAATAACTGGGTGCCATTAAAATGAATGAGCAAAAAAACATCTTTTTATAACCATACCTATCTGCAAGCGCTCCTGTGACAACTGGTAAAAGATATAAAAAAAACGGAATAATCCCCTGCACAGCGCCGCGCTGGGCATCATTAAAGCCAACTCCGCCTTGAGCAATCGGGGTGGTCATGTACACCGACGACACAGCAAAAAAGCCATACCATGCTAAACGCTCAAATATTTCCATTGTATTAGCGATATAAAACGCTAGCCCAAACCCACGCCACCCTGTTTTGTTTGTGGCTATTTGCGAATGCTGTGCTGATGATTGTAATTGTTGATTATTATTCATAGTTTACTTTTCAAATTAAACGCAGTATTTTATATTGCATACAATATACAAATAAAACAACCAGAACATGAAAAATTTATTACTCACATTTGTGGCCACAGCACTTATAGCCTGCCAACCAACCCCTAACGATCAGTCTATTGATAGCCAAATCAGCGCTCAACATGCTGAACAAACAGCGACAAACTTAAATGTAGATCTTAATGTACAAGGTTATACCAGCACATTAAAATCAATGGATGTTAAGTTTTTAGGCAAAACCATTCCCTATACATACAGTGATGGCAAAATTGGCAATAGCCGAGGTTATGATTGGTGGATCAGTAAACATTTCGCATTAAAAAGTGATTTACCAAAAGAAAAAGTGATTTTGTACCTTGAGCTACTAGAAATGGCCTACCCACATTATGTGGCTCTTTTTGGTATGGCGCCCCCCAATATTGAGCGTCAACGTATTGCTGTGGTTTATGGCAGCTCACGATCCAGAGTGCGAGAAGCGATGCTGGACGATGGCTTTTTACGTGGTGTTCATAAAACTGCAGGCGGCGAAACCATGTTTTATAATCGCGCGGGGTATAATTTCCCAAGCCACCGCGAACACCATCAACGCTATATTGTTATTCACGAAACCATGCATGCATTTCACATGGCACTAAACGGCCACTCAACATGGGCGCCTAATTGGATCACTGAAGGGTTAGCGGATTCTGTTGCCCATCATGTTTACGACCCAGAGCAAAAACAACTCACTGTTATGGTGTTTGACCGAGCCCCGATGAACTACATTGAAACGGGCCTTAAGCAATACTACAGTGCAAACAAGCCTAGTATTGAACAAATAAATGACGACCCTGCTTTAAAGCGCGGCCTTAACTTTTTTATTGTGCATTACCTTTTAAGTTCACCCGAACGTGCTCAATACTTTGGCTACTTCGTTGAACAACTTCGCTTGGCTAACCCGCACAGTGAAGCAACACTTTCTACCGCCAACACCTTACTCAAAAAAACCTTTAAAGACTGGCAAAAGATCGAGCAAGGATTCGCTGATTTTGTACAATCAATCCAGCCTAGCTTTCACATTGTTAATGGTCCGTGGGAGCAAAACGGCAACGCATACTGGTTACGAAACACTGATGCAACCAAATTATCACGACTAGACATCAACCCATCAGTGCAAGCTACTCACCCTGTTATGGATTTTCCAGCGCCGGCTAAAAATAATTTAATCACAGCAAGTAAAAAGAACAACGTTTCTGTTCTGCTTAATTTTGAACCCGCTCAATTAAACAGAGGCGAAATAGGCTTTGCTTTACAAGGTCAGCGCAGTGAAAAAAACCAACAATTTCGTGCCTCGTTTATTGGTAAGGAGAACCCCCAAGATGATCAGTTACTTAAATTTATTGTTAAAGATGCCCAGCGTTTAATTATTAGTGCAAACCATATAAAAGGTTTTACATCACAAAGCATTGCACTTTCACCTGCGATAAAAGCCGCACTTGTACAAAATCATACTTTAGGGCTTAACCTTAGTTTAACTGATACCCAAATAGCCATGGCGTTAAACGCAGAGCTAGATAATAATGTGATCGAACAGCATTTTACTTTGCCACTTAATAGCACACAGTTAAATAAATTTAACGCACAAAAAATAAGCCTGTTAAGTAAAAACAACAACCATACTGTGACGCCTTACTTATACACACATCAATCAGCCAAAACCCAACCAACGGCTACTGCGACGCTAACAAACCCGTGGCTATTTAATGGCTATGATTTACTCGAACGTGTATTTAAAACGTGCCAACAACACAGCATGCAACTTAAAAACTGTGATGAAGAGTTAAGTCAATTGATGGCTAAAATACCCAAAGCTAATTTACATTCCGAAGTGCAAAATACTATGAACAAGGTTGCTCACAGTTATCAAAACACGCTCAGTCACAATGGGCTTAATACGCTATCAGGCGTACGTAGTGCAATTGAATACCACCATGCAAAACCCTATCTAAACGTGAAAAACCCCAGTGAATTTGATGTAAAACTCTCTGCAAAAGTTGAACTGAAATCACGCTCTGGTCGTGTCATTGACATTGCTATGTTGGAGCAAACTCTGACTCCCGGCGTTCACACCATTGCGCTGCCGTACAGTAAAGAGGCATATACTATTTCAGTTAACCAAACGCTGTATTGGCAATCGCTTGTGGCAAATGCAACATTACAAAATACGGTGAAACCATTTAACGGGGTTGAGTTGAATGTCTCTCATCAAAAGAATAATGACGGAAATTGGTTATTTAAAACGGGACTAACAGGGCCTTATTCAGGGAAAACTGCGGGAAAAATCACGTTACATACCACTGCGTTTAATCAACTCAGTGCAAACAGTACACAACAACATGAGGTGGTCATTGCACCTTATGAGCAGAAAAACTATCAGTTTGAAGTACCAATAACAACTCAACCACAACTTATCACCATAACGGCGCTTTTGGATGTCGATGGTGAAGCAATTCGTTTAATAGAAACGGTTAATTTAACTAAATAACCCCCATTAAAACGCTCTTTACTATGAAAATAGCAAAGAGCGTTCATTTAAAAAGTGCACCTGTATAATTTTTCTACTGTGTAGGTAATCCCCACCTCACCTATGTGCATAACGCTGCACAACTACCCAAAAGTAATAACAAAATTACTGTTAAATCCACTTTTTGATTTATTGATTTTGACACCCGTTGCGGATATGATAATGGCTATCATTTACAATTACATTTGGATCTCTTTCATGAATGCATTATTTAAATCAGCAACTACCTTGGGTGTTAGCCTTCTTTTAGTGTCGACCTTTGTTACACAGCCCGCTTTTGCCAATGGTCCAATCGGTGAACATGTAAATCACCTGCAAGCAAATATTAAAGATTACTCAGAAGAAGTTGAGTGGATGATTGCTAAAGTAGACACATTAGTAAGCAACTATGAAACTAAAGGTGCAAAAGCAGTAAATAGCGATGATTTAATTGAATATTGGGAATCAGTTAAATTTCACAGTGCAATTGAAACCAATTATGTACCTGTATATGCATCAATTTGGCAAAGCCTGTATGGCATCAAAATGGCAATTGATAACAACAAGCCTGCAAGCGAAGTGCGCACTCAACAAAGCGCATTAAATGCAGCTTTATGGCAAGGACTTGGTGCTGTTAAATTGGCGGCAAAGTTTCAACAAAAAGGCGTGTTAGATGCCGTAAAAACTACCGCAACAGAAAACATGACACAAAGCGCTACAATAGATGAAATCAAACACAAACTTGACCGTGTTGTTGCAAAGTATGCGGAGCGTTTAAGCGATGAAGCGACTGCCATTGTACACGACACCTACTTACACCTTTTTGAAGGTGTTGAAGGCACATTGATTGAACAAGATGCAAACCTTGTTGAAGTGCTTGAAAAAGACTTTAACGTTACATTACCAAAAGCTATTTCAGATAATAAAACAGTGGACCAAGTACGTGACGTTATTACAGACATGCAAACTAAGCTTGACCGCGCTAAAGCGCTAATAGAAAAAGCTGAAAAAACACGCAAGGATGTTTTTTAGTGAAGCGCAGAACCTTTATACAAGGCCTTGCTGCGATGGGGGCAATGGGTGCACTCCCCTTGCCACTGTCTCAAGCTTTTGCCACCACTGTTGCAAACCCGGTTTCAGTCGAGAATTTACCCAAGCTTAGAGGAGCACTCACACTTTATTTAGGCCGCGGTGAAGGCGGATTATATGAAGATGTGCTCAAAGCAATCGAAAAAAGAAACCCGGATCTCAAACTTGCAATACGTCGCGGCCCAACTGCCGCGTTAGCAAATACCATTGTTGCCGAAGCAAAAGCAGGCATTAGGCGTGCCGATTTATTTTGGGCTGTTGACTCAGGTGCAATTGGTTTAGTCTCAGACGCAGGCCTTGCACAGCCTATGCCCAGCGATTTGGCAGCGCAATTACAACCGCAATTTCGCTACAAAGATTGGGCACCCGTAACGGGAAGAGTGCGTACTCTGCCTTTTAATACCGAAAGGCTAACGAAAGAACAAATTCCTACAAGTATTATGGATATTGCAGACAGCGATTTAAGCATAGGCTGGGCACCCGCTTATTCTTCATTTCAGTCGTTCGTTACTGCAATGCGCTTACTTGAAGGGGATGATAAAACCGTTAAGTGGCTTAAAAAAACCAAACAGCGCGCCAAAACCTATGCGGGTGAGTTAGGTGTTGTCATGGCTGTTGAGCGTGGTGAAGTGGATATTGGCTTTGCCAATCATTATTACACCTTACGATTAAAATCAGGGAAGCCTGATGCTAAGCTTGATTTAGCCTTTACTGAGCAAGATGCAGGCTGTTTAGTTAATGCTTCGGGTATTTTGGCTTTAAACCAAGATCCACTGGCAACCAACTTTATGCGTTACTTATTAAGTACTCAAGTACAAAGCTACTTAGCCCAAGAGGCCTATGAAATACCTTTGGTTAACGGTGTAGCGCAACCAGAAGGACTGCCTTCTTTAGCGACTATTTCACCACCAAAAATTGATTTAACTCAGCTAGCTGATTTACGACCCACCATAGATTTGATGCGAAATAGCGGCGTACTTTAATGCGATTACCAGCCTCCTACCCGATGGCGCTGCTTGCAGCGCTTATAACACTGACACCTGTTTTTATTTTAATTACGCTGGCCTCTGATGCCAGTTCTTTTTTTGATAGCCATCATTTAACCATACTTGGCAATACCTTATCTTTAATGCTACTAACCGTACTTGGCTCAATTTTAATTGGCGTACCGCTGGCCTTTATAAGTGCCTATGTTGTGCTGCCGTTTAAAAAGTTTTGGCTTGTTTTTTTTGCCGCCCCGTTAGCTATTCCAAGTTACATTGGCGCATTTACCTTGTATGCCGCATTTGGCACAGGGGGGGAAATACATAACCTCCTTGGTATTGAATTGCCTGCAATGGATGGCTTGAGCGGCGCAGCGATTGTCATGACGTTATACACATTTCCTTTTGTGATGATGACAACCCGTTCAGCCCTACTTAGCCTTGATGCGAGTATGGTTAATGCGGCACGTACGCTAGGCATGTCGATGACGCAAAGTGTGTTTAAGGTTATTTTACCGCGGGTAGTAAACGGTATTGCCGCCGGTTCATTACTCGTTGCCTTATATACACTCTCTGATTTTGGCACCCCAGCCATGATGCGACTTGATACATTTACGCGCGTAATTTATGTTGAATACAATGCGTTTGAGTTAAGCCGTGCTGCCATGTTGTCTTTGCAGTTAATGGTCATTGTTGGCTTTTTATTACTGATTGAATCACAAATAAAAACAGCCAGTGAACGCCATGGTCGCCCCTTAATTTTACTCCCAAAAAAATGGCAATTAGCCGCAATGTTTGCCACTTTTGCACCCATCCTTTTGCTCGCAATAGGCCTGCCTTTAGCAATTTTTGCACTTTGGCTCGCTCGCGATGGCTTTAACAGTTTTGATTTTAGTATTGCGTGGCACTCTGCTTACGCCTCTGCCATTGCTGCGGTGGTTGCTGTTATTGTTGCCATTCCGGTTGCTCATGCCGCGCTATCAGGAAAAGCCGGCAAAGTGATGGAACGCGTGACTTATTTTGGTTTTGGTATTCCGGGTATCGTGATGGGCACCGCACTGGTCTATGGGGGCTTGCAATTGCCATTTTTATACCAAACGTTGGGGCTATTAATTATTGCCTACATGCTGCGTTTTTTACCTCTGGCGGTGGGTTCGGTAAGAACCAGTACTGAACACCTCGACCCTAGTTTAGTAAACTCAGCTAGAGTGCTTGGCGCGAGCCCTCGTGAAGCCTTTACACGTATAACATTACCTCTAACAATGCGTGGAATTGTGGCGGGTGCGGCACTGGTGTTTTTAGAATCAATGCGCGAATTGGAGGCCACGCTTTTACTTGGTCCTACAGGGTTTGAAACCCTCTCAACTTATTTGTGGCGAGTCTATGAAGCGGGCTATTTTGGCCGCGCCGCTATTCCTGGCTTATTGCTTGTGGTGATTTCTGCCTGTGGTTTAGCTATCATGATGTCTGGCGAAAAACGTCAGCAACTCGATCATTGAGGATATAAATAATCATGTTATCTGTAAGTCAGTTGTCTATAGATTACGGCAGTAACCGTGTTGTGAGCGACCTTAACTTGTCGCTCGAAAAAAGTGAAATCCTCATGCTTGTAGGCCCGACAGGTTGTGGTAAAAGTACAATATTACAAGCGCTCGCTGGGCTTATCCCAATTAGTGAAGGCAACATTAAAATGGGCAAGTGGCATGCAACGCCTAAACACACTGTTCCGCCAGAAAAACGAAGTGTGGGTATGGTGTTTCAAGACTTTGCCTTGTTTCCCCATTTAACGGTTCAACAAAACATCTGCTTTCGGTTAAAAGACACAGCCATTGCCAATCATTGGATTAAATTGTTGGGCCTTGAGGCATTTGTTGACAAAAAGCCTGCGACTCTTTCTGGTGGCCAAAAGCAACGCGTAGCACTTGCCCGAACCCTTGCTCACGAGCCTGACTTTGTATTATTGGATGAACCCTTATCAAATCTTGACGCAGCGCTGAAAGATATGTTGCGCTGGGATATTCGTAATGCGCTTAAAGAAGCAGGCGTACCGGCTATTTGGGTAACTCATGATCAAGAGGAAGCCTTATCCGTTGGTGACCGTGTCGGTATTTTACAAGCAGGTAAAGTGCAGCAAATTGATACGCCTGAACGTTGCTTTAGTCTACCTAAAACACGATTTGTTGCGCGCTTTTTAGGTGAGGCCAGCTTTATATCAGGGCACTTTGCCAACAACCAAGCAACCACAGCAATAGGCAATGTACCAGCACATGCTATTGATACAGAAGAAGGCAATGTAGACGTTTTATTACGACCTGATGATGTGGTATTAGTAAAAAGTGACGTTGGCAATAATGGGACTATTGTGTGGGTTCGCTTTGAGGGAACAAGCCGACTATGCGCCATCGAACTTGCGTGTAAAACCATTGTTACTAGCCGTATCAGCCATGAACTGATAGTAAAGCCTGGTGATAACGTACATGTATCGTTGAGCACTTCTCATCCATTAGCAGTATATAAGCGCTAAATCCGCGTAATAAAAAAGCCCATTTTCATGGGCTTTACGTAGGAGTTTTACTTTATAATTAAGTGTTATTAACGACAGCCTTGGCTATTAAAATCAACCACTAAGCTTGCACCATTGCTAGTACCTGAAACTTTCAAGTAACCCCAGTACTCACTTTGATTAGTGATATATATACATTCACTGTTACCGCTATTGGTCGACACATCAATTTCATTGCTACCATTTGGCCAGCCACTTGCAGCGTAGCTTAAGCTGATATCGCCAGAGCCATTGGCCGTTGTAATTGCCACACCACTTTGGTTTTGCACATCAGCAATACTAAACCACATTGGATCGCTGTTGCCTAAGCAAATCACCTCGCCATCATTTAAGCGGCCATTGCTTCGGCTACCTTGCGTTGCGCATACATCAGGCACATTTGAGGTTACTTCAGTGTAAGAGGCCGTTAATTGAACATTTTCAAATGTGTTGTAACCTCTAAGCATGACGTTGTAGGTACCGACTTGCACTGGGTTAATAGTGCACTGCTCTTCATTCCCACCAACGTAAGGACGACAATCAAATATTGCTTCTGTCGGTGTTGCTTCGTAACTGACATATAAATCAGCATCACCCGTACCACCTGAGATAACAAAGGCTAAGTCAGTTGCGCCTTGTGGCACTGCAAAAGTGAAATATTGCAGCTCATCTTGTGCACCACTGACACTAATAGTTTGGTTATTTTGTAAAACCCCCTCTCCAACACTGCTATCTTGCTCAATAGTCGCTGTTGTTGTTGTTGTTTGACTTGCACCTTGATTATCGGTGACTGTTAAGCTGACGTTGTACTCACCCGAACTGGTATAAACATGGGTAGGATTTGCTTGGTTAGCGCTGCTGCCATCACCGAAGTCCCATAAGTAATCTGTGATTGTGCCATTACTATCACTGCTGCCATTACTGGTAAAACTTACTTCACTATTTTGAGTGCCTAAGTAAGGCCCGTTAATTTGTGCAACTGGCGGTGGATTTGTCGTTGTACCCGCAACTAAATCGTCACACCACTGCACAAATTCATTTTCGTAGCTGTTAGCCCATTGCACTGTTTTGGCTTTATATGCGCTCCAATCACCAACACGGGTATGTGCGAGCATAGTGTTGATTTCATCATTATGGCGCTCAAACATAAAGCGAACGGCTAAATAGCCCCAGCGATAAATTCGGTCTTGATCAAAGCCATCATAATTAGTGGCAAATACCTGCGCGAGTGTATAACGAGAGCCATCACTGATGGTTGCTTTTGCGGCATCGTTATCATTTAAATTAGCCACATACTCTGCAACCCCTTCAGACCACCAAACTATATCTTCTGTGGGAGAATTAAAATTACCATAGAGATCAAAGCGACCATCAAGATAATGCACATACTCGTGCTCTAAGTTCCATACATAGTGATCGGCTTTTGCATAGCTAGCTTCATACGCAATAAAGTTTGCTTGGTTGCCAGCTACGGATGGATCGCCTTCTAAATACATGCCGCCGTTATTAGTATTTATACCAAAAATCACCCCCGCATATTTACTGTAATCATCACTACTATCGAAAATATTAACTTGTAAAAAACTATTATTATCATCTGCAACGGGGGTGTTATTTGTTGCTAACTTAGTATGAAATAAGCCTTCCTCAGCGCCCATTGCATCACACGCGGCAGCATGTTGTGCTGCGGTCATATTTTGTGAACGAATTTTGATAGTGTTGCTACAGCTATAATTTTGTGACAATGCCTGAGTTATTAAGTTATCAACAAATCCACAAATACCATAATCATTACAATCAGCGTAATAACTTACAGAGTCTGCCGCAGCGAGCCAAACAGCATCACCGAAACCAAAACTGTTATACGTAGTAAAAATAGCATTTAAGCCAGAATCTACAGTATTTTGAATGGGTGTATTTGAATACTGCTTTAACCGTGCAAGCTCACTAGCTGCATTAACAAGCAAGTACTGCGCATCCGAATCAATCATCCACTGTTTTTGAGTAAACGCATTAAGTTGGGTGACTAAATCGGTATCGGTGCCAACAGCTGTAACAAATGCATCATTCCATTGTCCGCGGTACAGTAGCGTAAAGATACCATTCACCGCACCACGAATATTCCATTTAGCCGCATAGCTTTCGTTAAAACGGCTCAACCACTGTTTTACAACACCAATATAACGATGTTGTTGCTCTGAACTGTCCATAGTAATGATAACTTCATTGAGTGTCTTACCGTGACCATCGTTATCGTCGTAAAAGTGACTATTGGCAACAAATGCATCAATGGCATCCACAACAGCAGGGGTAACCCAAGTGGCAAAACTAACATTGTCATTGTAGAATTCAGCATAGAAGCCTGTACGCAAATATAAAAACAGCGCTTCTAACTCTACATCCCCCCCACCTGCATAAGTCTGTGAGAGCGACTTTGCATGGTTAGCAACAGCGAACATTTTATCAGACGTAAACACCTGACTTTGTATTGATGCTGAGGCACTAAATAGTTCATTAATGCATTGTGAACCTTGGTTTTTAACTTCAGTAATAATGGTTGATGTACTCGCCGTTGCTAATGCATCCAAATCACATGTAACAGCCGCGGCTTGCATTGTCATCATACGCGCGCTCAAAAGCTGCGGTTGGCTCTGCACTTTAGCAATTGGTGCTTTTTCGTTATGGTTTTGTTCAACACCATGATGATGCACACGCTCAACAGCTGCTGACTTAGGCTTAAATGTACGCTCCCCTACCTCCTCAGCCAATGCCATTGTACTCATGCCCAATATTGGTAACGCCAGAATCAGTGTATTAATTTTCATACTCTACCTTCAATTATTAGTGTGTTCTCAATCCAGAACGGGTTATTGAGGTACGTTTTGTAACATTTAATTATCATTGTATACAATATATTTTATATAACATTAACGAATATTCATATATTGGTTTTAACAAAATATTAAAAGGCAGTTCTTTTGGATTGTTTTTTCAAAGGGGGTTGAATAAACATAGACAGGAACCCTGAACCGGCGTTTTTCATAGAATTAGTGCTTTGATTTAAAGCCAAGTATGGTAATTTACTCTTTCAATCAACATCCTCGTTTGAGTAGGTTATATGAGTACAAAAAACCATTGGACACTAAAAAGTATTGCAAAAGAATTAGGTGTTTCAAATGCCACAGTGTCAAATGCGTTTAACCGCCCGGATCAATTATCTAAAAATCGCAGAGAATCAATTTTAGCGGCATGTAAAGAGTTGGGATATTTTGGTCCGAACAAAGCCGCTCAGTCTCTACGCCGAGGTAAATTTAATATTATTGCGTTAGTGCTTCCTGATAGCGTTGAATATATGGTGTCAGATCCGGTGGCGAGTAGCTTTATGAGAGGGGTCGCGTCTGTGCTAGAAAAAAGCGGCAATAATCTTTTGTTGTTTTCTGGCAATAGTGACAATTTAAACAGTGTGGTTGATTTTGTTGATGGCTTTATTTGCTATGGCCGCCCACGAAACCAGCTCTTAGTAGAACAACTAAAAACTGTGCCTAAACATGTGGTGACTGTTGACTTTGACATAGGCCGCAATGCCTCTGTAAATATAAATAATGAACAAGCTAGCTACGAAGTTGCAAAACATGCCCTGCAACATAAAGATGACCAAGTCGCTATTTTAGGCCTGCGTTTGCTCGATGAAAATGTATTATGCCGCGTATATGAACACCATGAATTTGAAGCGGGGCAATCAATCGCGCACCAACGATTACGCGGCTATCAAAAAGCCCTAGCGGAACAAGATATTACCATTGGGGAAGATCGCATTTGGAATATTCCTGAAAGTACTGAGCGCTATGCGAGTATTGCTGCTAAAGAGGCGCTGAGCTGCCTACCTCGCCCTTCAGTCATGCTGTGTATGAGCGATCTTATCGCCCTTGCGACAATGCGAGAAGCGATTAAAATGGGCCTAACAATTCCTGACGATATAAGAATTGTGGGGTTTGATGGCATTGATGAAGCGCAGCGATTCGTACCTAAGCTAACCACAATCCACCAAAACAGTGAAGAAAAAGGCGCATTAGCTGCTAATTTGTTTATTACCAAAGAAGAAAATAAAGCACTCATTAACCACGAACTGCAATTGGGTCAAAGTGGCTAGGGGTTGTTGACTTTTGCGGATTAAAATTTGCTCAAACTTGGGGCGATTTAACCGCGGCGCGACGTTCGTAACCTTGTGGGCTACATCAAAACCAAGCAAAGCTTCCGCGTTCTGTGCACGCCTTTTACCACCCTCCATGTAGGCAACAAAGAGTAAATAGCCTTAGGCAAAACCTTTTGAGCAGCGCCTGTTTGACATTAATGCTGTGTTATCGCCTATTTATGGCGAATAACCACACTACATAGGCGCTACCTTGCCTAAAGAACAAACAGACTGCTGTAAATTCAACCTTGAAAGGTCACATACCTTAACCTTTCAAGGTTAACACCTGTTTAATTTTCAAAGGTAACCACACGCACTGTCTGAGCTCTCATTAAGCTAATAAATCATTTAACGAAGTAAGTACTTGCTCTGATGGGGTATGCTCAATGATGAGTGCTTCACGAGTTTCAAAGTTTATTTTGAATTCAATAGCATTGTCATCTTTACGCCATTTTAGGCAACAACTATTTGTGTTTCCTGTAACACTAAACTCGCCATTAAATGCGTTATGTGTATTGCGAATAGCAATCAATTTAAGAAGCCCTTTAACCACTGGCTTTGCTAATGATTCACAGATGATATCGGCATCTAAATACGGGCGGTTAATATCGCGACCCACGTTTGATTTTGCCAATAATGTCATATCATTTTCACAAGCAAACAGTCCGCTATAATAAACTTGGGGCACACCTGGGGCAAAAAACTGGATTGCTCTTGCAACTAAGTAATCAAAATCACTCGCGCCTAAGGCATTATAATAGGTGCAATTAACTTGATATAAATCGACATTACTCGCAGCAGCCCCAGTCGCTTGGCGACTTTGGTTATTACTATTTGCGTGAATAGTCTCGACTAAGTTATCTATTTGCGCCGCATTTAAAAGGCCCGGCTTCTCGCCCATAGGGCCGGCATCGATAATGCCAATGCCATCGTGTGTATCAAGCACGGTTAGGCAGTTTCGAGGTGAAATTTTAAGCCATTGCACTAATGCATCGCTATTATTAGTAAATAAACTATGCAAAATCAGCGGCGGTAATGCAAAGTCATATACCATATTAACGCGTTTAGCGACTTCAACCTGTGTTTGGTAGTGGCTATGAATTTCAGCAATAGTTTCCATGCCTAAATCATTAGCCTGTGCTGATAACTTATCTAAATAATCAAAAGTTTGATCTAGCATAAAACAGTTAGTTCCAGCTTCTTTTATCGCATAACCTGCGGCATCTAAGCGGATGATATTGACATTATTCTGCGAAAACTTTGTCAAAACATTATCTAAATACTCAATACCTGGCGTTGACTTTACATTGATATCTATTTGATTATCAGTAAATGTTGTCCAAAACTCATACGTTTCCCCATCTTCACAGGTAATAGGCGTAAAACAACTCCCTGGACGTGGACGATAGATTGCTTTTTGCTCTTGTTCACTCATACCACCAGGGAACACATCTTCTTTTGTTAAGAATAGATCCCAGTAATCTGATTTCTTACCATTTTTTAATACATCTTTAAACTGAAAAGACTGTGCTGAAACATGATTTACAATTAAGTCAGCCATTAAATCATAATGTTCACCTAACGCTTGAATATCTTGCCATGTGCCAATTCGCTCATCAACAGCACTATGGTCTATCGGGTCAAATCCCGCATCACTGCCATCTATTGGATTATAAAAAGGCAGTAGATGTACACCACCAAACACATTTTCTAGCGGGCCATTGAGTAAATTGGATAAAGCATTGATGCCTTGTCCTGTGATGCGATCTGCATAGGTGATCAGTTGAACTTTATTCTTCATCATGTGTAAATACCAAGTTGAATCTTAATCGATTAAGATATATCTTTAACTAGGAAACCAATTTTTACAAGAAGTTTTTACAACTTTGATACAAAAACGGGATGGTTAAACTATCATTTTATAATTAATGTACTGAGTTAATTATAAAAATGCTTAATCACCTAACGAGGATATAAAGATGAATAAAACGCACACTCTCGTTAGCAATACTTCATTGCAACACATACGTTGGCTCACATATATGATGTTCTTTATGTTTGCTATGACCTCAGATGCAGTTGGCATGATCATCCCTGAGCTTATAAAAGAATTTAACCTAACGATGACACAAGCCAGTGCATTTCATTATGCTCCCATGGCTTTAATTGCTCTAAGCGGGCTTTTCCTTGGGTTTTTAGCTGATAGCTTTGGCCGCAAACAAACTATTATGTTGGGCTTATTACTATTTTCTATCAGCTGTTTTTTGTTTGCCGTTAGCAGCAGCTTCATTATTTTTGTATTACTTTTATGCTTAATAGGCTTAGCCATCGGTTTATTTAAAACTGGTGCACTGGCGCTACTTGGCGATATTTCACAAAGTAATAACGAGCATACAAAAACCATGAATAAGGTAGAAGGGTTCTTTGGTATAGGCGCTATTGTTGGCCCAGCTTTAGTAAGCTTTTTACTAACCCAACAAGTAAGTTGGACTTATTTATATGTCATTGCAGGTATTATGTGCTTAATTTTAGCTGTACTTGCTTGGCGTGCTGACTACCCACCCGTGGTAAAAACCACAGCAAAACCAACCTCACTTGCAACCACCATGAAGATGGTGAAAAACCCTTATGCACTGGGCTTTTCATTAGCTATCGCACTGTATGTGGCAACTGAAGTGGCTATTTATGTATGGATGCCGACCTTACTCGCAGATTACACAGGATCATGGACACTCATGGCAACATATGCTCTGACTATCTTTTTTATCCTGCGTGCCGCTGGCCGTTTTATCGCCGTGTGGTTACTTAACCGCTTTAGCTGGCAAAGTGTCATGGTTTGGCTAAGCTTAGGGATAGCTGGTTGTTATATCGGAACATTGATAGGAGGCGTCAATGCAGCAGTCCTGCTGTTGCCTCTTTCAGGCTTGTTCATGTCGATGGTATACCCAACACTTAACTCTAAGGGTATTTCATGCTTTGCGGTGCAACAACATGGTGCCGTTGCAGGTGTTATTTTGTTTTTTACCGCCTTGTCAGCGGCTTTAGCGCCTCTGTTTATGGGTATGATTAGTGACATGTTTGGACATGTAAAATATGGCTTTATTCTAGCAACAGGCTTTGCAATATTGCTCTTTGTCGCCATGTTATATAACTACTTCAAAGACCCTTCAGCGCAGGCATTGCATCACATTAACGCACAACACGATTAATTTGGTGCAAAAAAGCAATATAAAAAGTCGTTTAAAAACAATGAAAGAGCAAAAAACAAACATTTAAATACAAAAATAAGTTGCTTAATGTAAAATCTTTGTTATTTTTACTTAATCGATTAAGTAAAAATAACAAACCCATTGGGTCAGTAATCAACGAGGCATATTATGACAACACACAACACAACACTTTATTTACTAAGCACACTTGCTTTAGCTGTGAGCCAAGGTTTATATGCGCAAGAAGCACAGCAAGAGACCGAAGCTAAAAAAGGCCTTGAAACCATTGTCGTAACCGGTGTACCAAGACGCACTACTATCATGGCTTCAAGCGTTTCAGTTAGCAGTGTTTCTTTGAATGAGATTCAAGTTGCAACTCCTCGTTCAACAGCAGAAGCCTTTAGAATCATTCCGGGTGTTCGTTCAGAATCGACCGGTGGTGAAGGCAATGCAAATATTGCTGTTCGTGGTTTACCTGTTGCCTCTGGGGGCGCAAAATTTTTACAACTCCAAGAAGATGGCCTTCCTATTATGCAGTTTGGCGATGTTGCATTTGGTAACGCCGACATTTTTATGCGATTAGACAGCACAGTACAAACAGTGGAGTCAATTCGTGGCGGGTCAGCTTCTACCGCGGCCAGTGATGCCCCTGGCGGTATTATTAATATTATTTCAAAAACAGGTGAAGAAGAGTCTGGCTCTGTTGCGACCACAATTGGACTTGATTATGACTCGTTACGAACTGATTTTGAATACGGTACTTACTTAAACGACAGTGTGCGCTTTCATGTGGGCGGTTTTATTCGTCAAGGTGAAGGCCCTCGTGAAGCGGGTTATACCGCTAACAAAGGCGGTCAAATCAAAGCAAACCTGACAAAAGAATTTGATTCAGGCTATGTTCGCCTTTATTACAAGCATTTAGACGACCAAAGCATTGGCTACTTACCAATGCCAATGTACGCTGATGGTAGCTCAATTAAAGGGTTCGATGCACAAACAGACACGCCACATTCAGCACAGTTTCTATCTACCACTCGCTTAGATGGTAATAACCAAATTAGCCGCGGTGATATGCGCAACGGTATGAACCCGCAAGTCGACGCAGTTGGCTTTGAAGCCGTGTTTGATTTAGACAACGATTGGCGTATTGAAAACCGCTTTAGAAAATCATCCGTTAGCGGTAACTTTACTTCTTTAATCCCCGCAGAAGTTGGTAACGCAGGTGATATTGCCGCAAGTATTGCGGGCAGTGGCGCAACATTAAACTACGCAACGGGCGGTTCAAAAGGGCAAGCCTTTACAGACGACCTTGCTATGCGTATTCATACCTTTGATGTCACCATGAATGACTTTGGCTCAATCGTTAATGACTTAAAACTAACCAAAGAGCTCAGCGACGATACCAGTGTAACCCTTGGCTATTATGCATCGAGCCAAACAATTAGTATGTCGTGGCTTTGGAACTCATACCTTATGGAGCTAAAAGGCGATAATGCAGCGCTCCTTGATGTTTTTGCACAAAATGGTGATAGCTATTCTGATAGCGGATTATATGCCTATGGCACTCCTTTTTGGGGTAATTGCTGCCAACGTAACTACGACACTGATTACGAAACCCGCGCACCTTATGTTGCCTTTTCAACCAAGCTTGGTGATGTAAGCATTGATGCCAGCGCTCGTTATGACAGTGGTGAAGCACGAGGTACTTATGCTGGCGCTGTAACATCAACCGTTGATATGAATCGTGATGGAGCGATTTCAATCCCAGAACAAAATGTTGCCGGTATTGATATCAGTAACCCTAGTATAGTTGATTACGACTGGAGCTACACTTCTTACTCTGTCGGCGCTAATTATCAAATTGACTCAAGTCTTGCTGCATTTGCACGTATTAGCCAAGGTGGCCGCGCCAATGCTGACCGCTTATTGTTTGGTAAAGTTCAAGCAGATGGCTCTGTTGCTGATGAAGACGCCGTTGATGAGGTAAACCAATACGAGTTTGGTGTTAAAAAGCGCTTTGATTCACTCTCAGTATTCGCAACCGCATTCTATGCTGAAACAGAAGAGCAAAACTTTGAAGCAACATCACAAAAGTTCTTTGATCGTGAATACGAAGCAAAAGGGATTGAGCTTGAATCCACCTACTTTTTAGATGCGTGGGATTTTCGCGGTAACTTTACGTGGACCGATGCTGAAATTGCAAAAGATGCGCTAACACCTGAAGTTGTGGGTAATACACCACGCCGTCAAGCTGACTTTATTTATTCATTGATGGCCCGTTACAACTTTAACAAAGGTTCTGCTGGCATGAGCTTTATTGGCACCACTGACGCCTATGCTCAGGATAATAATGATCTTAAATTTGACGGCTACACGCAGGTCAATGGCTTTGTAAGCTACGATCTAACTGAAAACCTTAACCTTGCTTTGAACGTAAACAACCTGTTCGATACTGTTGGAATTACTGAAGCTGAGGAAGGCAGCGTTCCAGATAATAATATTATTCGTGCCCGCGCCATCAATGGTCGTACAACGTCATTAACGTTAAAGTACTTATTTAACTAAACGAATACTCTCTCCCTTGTTGAGTGCCCAGCTATTTTGCTGGGCTTTTTAAGGTTTTAACACATGAAAAAATTATTGAGCTTTGGCGAACTACTGATAGATATGCTGCCGGTTGATAATGACAATAGTGCCTACGCACCTATCCCTGGCGGAGCACCTGCAAATGTCGCTGTTGGGTATCAAAAATTAGGCGGTAACGCTTATTTTTGTGGTGGCATGGGCGATGATCATTTTGCACGTCAATTGCGACGCTCACTTGATCATTATCAAGTCGATACCGAGTATTTGTTTACCATCGAAAAGGCACAAACAGCGCTTGTTATCGTCAGCCTGGACGAAGTGGGTGAACGTAGTTTTAATTTTTATAGTCATAACACTGCGGACTTGTTAGTAACTAAAGCACATATTGATAAAATAAATTGGTCAGCATTGAGTACATTTCATTTTTGTTCTAACACATTGACTCACAGCAACATTAACACGACGACATTGAGCGCATTACAGGCCGCTAATACCAACAACATATTAGTGAGTTTTGATGTTAATTTACGCTACAGTTTGTGGTCAGACACTGCTGATATAGCAGATCGTGTGTTTGCTTGTTACCGTTTTTGCGATGTTGTTAAATTGTCTTATGAGGAATTAACGTTTTTAGCCAAGCAAGCTGCTATTTCGCCATTAGAATACACTCAGTTACTGTTAGATGAAGGCGTCACCTTAGTGTTTTTAACTGACGGTGCTAACCCAGCTAAAGTCTATCATCAAACATTCGTTATCGAACAACCGGCCCCCCAAATTAAGCCTGTTGATACAACTTGCGCAGGCGATGCCTTTATTGCAGGCGTGCTCTATCACTTAAACCATGCCCATACAGCCGTTGAATTAACTGAAAAGTTAAACCACAGTCACTATGTGAAAGAAGCGCTGAGTTTTGGCCTTAAATGTGGCTCGAAAGCCTGTTTAATCAAAGGCGCTTTCCCTGCATTACCCTCTAAGCAGACTTTAATCGACTAAGTTTTTACCTAAAAAGGCCTGATGAGGCCTTTTTAATTACACAACCTTCGTAGTTATACATTCAAAATACAAATCACACCAATCTAAACAATCAATTTTACCGAACAACGTTCATTACATACACTGAGCTCAGTTAAAAAGCTTGCGAGGCGCAAGCGCTAAAAATACATGAGGTCGACTATGAATACTCAATTAAACAAAATTAAAAATAAACCAGCACTAACACTGAGTGCACTTGCTTTAGCCATTGCGCTTCCAACAAGTGCCAGCACAACATTAACCAAAGACAACGGTGCGCCAGTTGGCGATAATCAAAACTCTATCACCGCCGGTGAACACGGCAGCGTATTACTTGAAGACGTACAGTTAATTCAAAAACTGCAACGTTTTGCTCGTGAACGTATACCTGAACGCGTAGTTCATGCCCGAGGTACTGGTGCCCATGGGGTATTTGTTGCTGCAAAAGAGTTAGACGATTTAACGATTGCCGCCCCCTTCAGTGAAGCAGGTAAAGAGACCGACGTGTTCGTGCGCTTCTCATCGGTTATTCACTCTAAAGGTAGCCCTGAAACGCTACGCGACCCACGTGGGTTTGCGACCAAGTTTTACACTGATGAAGGTAACTGGGATTTAGTGGGTAACAACCTACCGGTATTCTTTATTCGTGATGCAATAAAATTCCCAGACATGGTGCATTCATTAAAGCCATCACCGGTTGATAATATTCAAGATCCGAATCGCTTTTTTGACTTTTTCTCTTATGAACCGGGTTCAACACATATGCTGACGTGGGTTTACAGTGACTACGGTACACCTGCAAGCCTTCGTAAAATGGATGGCTGGGGCGTGCATGCATACAAAATGATCAATAAGTCAGGCGATGTTAAATACGTTAAGTTTCATTGGGTTAGTCAACAAGGAATTGATAATCTAGATGGTGAAGAAGTCGCAAAAGTGCAAAGCCAGGACTTTCAGCACCTGACTCGTGATCTATACGCCGAAATTGGTAAAGGTAACTACCCGAAATGGGATCTGTATATCAAGACTCTTGAACCTTCGCAGCTTGATGATTTTGATTACAACCCACTAGATGCAACAAAAATGTGGTTAAACGTTGAGGAAACAAAAGTCGGCACTATGACATTAAATCGTATGCCAACTAACTTCTTCCAAGCAACTGAACAAGTGGCAATGGCACCAGCTAACATTATTCCGGGTATTGAGCCATCGGAAGACCGCTTACTGCAAGGACGTGTATTTTCTTACTCTGATACCCAAATGTATCGTTTAGGTGCAAACCACCAGCAACTGCCAATTAACCGCGCAAAAGTGGATGTTGTAAATTACAACCAAGACGGCGCAATGAATTACGGTAACACCACGAGCAACGTGAACTACCAACCGAGTCACGAAAACGTGGCTGAAAACCCTACCGCACGTAGGAGCCAAACAAAGCTTCAAGGCTATGTACAACAAGCCGCTATCAAAAAGCAGCAGAACTTTGCTCAAGCTGGCGTGTTATATCGTGGCTTTAGTAAGCAAGAGCGTACTAACCTCATTAATAACCTAGCTGGTGATTTAGGCAAAGTACAAAACAGCGATGTGAAACACAAAATGCTCAGCCATTTTTACAAAGCCGATAGCGAATACGGCACCCGTTTAACCAAAGCCGTAAACGGTGATATTAAAATGGTTAAGCAATTGGCGGCAAAGCTTTAACGATTAACGTAATTTAACTTTTCCAACCTTGATGAGGAAGGTGAGAGTCTGTTGACCTTAAAGGCCAATAGACCCTGGGCTTTCCTCTTTTTTTAAAGGATACACTGATGCGTAAACTATTTATTATGCTTGCCACTGTTTTTAGTGTTAATTCAGTTGCGGTTGAGCCAGCACGCACCGATACCCAATCACAGTATGAGAGTCTGTTTGCCTATTATTTCGCGGCAGCCCGAACGGGTAATGAGCAAGTTATTAAGCAATTTGTCACAGCGGGTATTCCTGTTGATAGCTATAACAACAAAGGCTACACCGCACTAATGATAGCAACCTATCATGGCAATGAAAGCACAGTGGATTCGCTACTAAATTTAGGCGCAAATGCCTGCCTTGAGGATAACCGTGGTAACACCGCACTGATGGCGGCTATTTTTAGGGGTGAATTCAGTATTGCTAAAACCCTCGTTAGCCTTGATTGCGATACCGAGCACACAAACAAAGCTGGCCAAACAGCTGAGCAATTTGCACGCACCTTTGGTCAAGATAAAGTACTTGCATTGTTAGACTCAATAAAACCAAAGCAATAAAAAGCCCTGCAGGGGAGTGACAGGGCTTTGTTAGGGATTAAGGTTTAACTAGTTTATTCGAACGTAACTGTGACAGTATTTGAACATACATTTTCAGTAACACACAGTTGATAATCGTATGAATCTAATGTAGCACCGCGTGTGAAATCACGATAGCGCCCTGTATCTGAAGTAGATCCAATAAGCTCACCATTACGGTAAACATTTAAAGAATCTGCCCCCACTTGGGCCCAGCTAAGATCTACACGCATTGTGTTCAAACGCGTTTTATTCGCACGTTTTAAGTTAAGTTCTATTTGCACATCGCTCACTACAACAGTTTGAGTCGTAGTGTCTGTGTTTCCTTCGCTATCAGTTACGCTCAGTGTTACTTCATAACTGCCAGCCATAGCGTAGGCGTGCATCGGGTTTGCATCCGTTGATGTAGCACCGTCACCAAAGTCCCAACTCCACTGCGAAATATCATTATTTGCATCGCTGCTTGTATCAGTAAAGTTGACTGATAAGCCTTGCGGCGCAAAAGCAAAACCCGCTTGTGGTGGTTGAGGACTAACTTCACCAATAGCACTCAAAGTAATAGACCAATTGTTCAATGTGCCAGTGTCTGCTGAAAGCGTGTCTTCAACATGGAGAGTCCAATCACCTGTTGCTACTTCACCATTGAAGTCAGCAAGTGAATAACTTTGCACGATATCATCTGCCCCACCACCCGACTGGCTGTGTAATGTTGAACTTGTACCAGCAGGTGACGTTAAGGTCACAATTAAATCACCAATATAAGTATGAGTAATATCAATACTTGCCTGCGTTGCAAACACCGTTAATGGATCATTTATAGTGATAACAGAATCTATCCCATCAACATTACTATCAGGAATATCAACAGGTGTGTCGTTACTGTAGGTAAAGTCATTCAAACCAACAGGATTAACCAGTAAACCAACCGACTTTTGCTTGGCTAATTCACCTGATGTTGCATTGACCGTAAAGCGATAACTTCCCCATTGAGTCGACTCTTGAGTAGGGACTGTAAGCACAACTGAATCGCCTGGTATTCCTGTCGTTGTAGACAAACTTGCTCCAGCTAAATCGCCAATAAGCTCAAGGTCAACCACCCCATCCCACTGTGCAATCGAGCCAATTTCAAACGTATAGGTAGCGCTGTCTCCCGCTGTAATTTGTTGCGAGCTCGGTGATACCGATAACTTAAAACTAGGCGTAGGATCGGCTTGCTCTAACGCTTGGTTTACATTTAAACGCTTTCCTGACACTGTTTTACCTTGCAACTGAGCATTCTCATCACCGCTATCCATCAGTAACTGCTTTAGCTCATTGGTTGTAAGATCAGGGTTAATAGACAGCACTAAAGCGGCTGCACCTGCAACATGTGGCGTTGCCATAGATGTACCTGAGTAACTCGCATAGCCATTGCCCGGTACTGTAGATAAAATAGCCGAGCCTGGTGCACCTAAATCAACACTGGTTGCACCCCACTGAGAAAAATCAGACATGTTATCGTTACGATCAGTACTGGCAACAGATAACACACTTTCATGCTCATAGTTAGATGGATAATGAGGATTTTGATCGTTATCTACTGCATCATTACCCGCTGCTGCGACAAACAAAATATCCGCTTGCTCACTGGCAGTAATTGCATCTGCTAGTGCTTGACTAAAACCTCCGCCGCCCCAACTGTTATTAAGTACACGCACATTCACGCCATCGTTTTTTAAACCAACCATGTAATCAATACACTTAATTGCATCGGACGTAGACCCAGTACCCGCAGCTGTTAAAAACTTACAGCCGACAATTGCCGCTTCATGGTTAACACCGACCACGCCAGTATTGTTATTGCCTGCTGCACCGATTGTTCCAGATACATGCGTGCCATGGCCTTGGTCATCCATCGGATCGCCTGAGTCTGTAATCGCATTAATCCCGTGCACATCATCAATGTAACCATTTCCATCATTATCGATACCATCACCAGCAATTTCATTTGGGTTTACCCACATATTTGCAGCAAGGTCGATATGGCTGTGATCAACTCCGGTATCAATAACACCGACGACCACATCAGTACCACCGGTTGAGATAGACCATGCTTCTAGTGCATCTATGTCTGCATCCGCGGTACCACCAGATTGGCCTTCATTATGTAATCCCCAAAGCGCTGAAAAATCTGGATCATTTGGCGTGTTAGCAATACTCACTTGATAGTCTGGTTCAACATATTTAATAGCTGAGTGATTTTGTAATAGCTTAATAGCTTCTTTAGTGCTCATCCCAGCAACTTCGAACTTGGCAAGACGCCCTGATAAGATAGCTGCGTAATTGTCATCAACTTCATCTTTGTTTAGATCGCTTACGGTGGCTTTTACTAAGCTACGCGCATGCAATCGCATCTGTGCTGATACTCCTTTTTTATACATAACCAAAAGAGTATTGTCGCTTGCTCGCACACCTTGCTCAACGCTTGGTGTGACCTGAGCTGCAGCTAGACACGGCAAAATAGCTAAGCTCAAAATAGATAGTTTAGTTTTCATTTTTAAATTCCATAGTTAAAGTTTTTTAGCCTGCATAATTATGCGAGGCCATGTTTACTTCACTACTTTTGAATAAATCACGTGGCAAGGCTTATAAATGACGTCAAAATTAAACACACTCAAGAAAAATTTACTACAACAACTAAAAACCATTCTTTAACACCAGTTTTGAAACGAAACCATACTATAAAACATTCATTTTTATGAGATTAGGTATGTTTTGACAGCATGTGAAAATCAGTGTTTTTTTACTAGGTACACCTCAAAATCAATTAACATTTTTGCAACAACTACATAACTCAATGATTTATATAAATAATAAAAACCCTAAAAAAAGATGATACAAGTCCCTCAATTAAACCAATACAGTGATTAATCTGTTAATACTGGTTTGTAAGTAAGCAGTTAATTACTTACCCCCTATCGGGATTAACCAAGGCTTTACTTATTTTTGAATCTGTCTAGTTACAGCGTTTGAAATCACAAAAACTTATTCGGCAAGGCATGCCGAAAATCATATTAATCATCAGAGTTCTGGCGATGATTTAAATAATTATAAGTTAAGGAAAAATCATGACGTTAAAAAAATCCCTAATAACATGTGCGATCACTTTAGCACTGTCTACCACCTTTGCAGCTAACGCAAACATAGATAATAAAAAACAATCAAGCTCTGTACTTGTAAGTCAAGTTTCAACCACTGCAACAGGTAACTCCCTAGCCATTGATCAAACATCATTACAAGGGTTAGGTAATGATGTTCTGGTGAGTCAACAAGGTGATGGGTTAAGTGCAACTGTCACTGTTAATGGAGATGGAAACAGCACGGAAATTGATCAAAAACAAAATCAAAATCTGTCTATATCAAACACAAATGGGGACAACAATGCATTACAACTTAGCCAAGATGGCGAGTGGAATGGCGCAATAACTGAGATTACTGGCGACGAAAACTCGGCGACTATCGAGCAAAATGGTGCAGGATTTTTTGGCATCAATAATGAAGTAATTAATACTTTGCAAGGAGATGCAAATACAATTGAAGTCGTGCAACAGGATGGCGGCCACTGGTTTTATAATTTTGATCTACAAGGTAACAGCAATACAATCTCATCCTCGCAAGCAGGCCTTTTAAACGAAGCAACGCTCAATGCAATCAGTGGCGATGAAAACACTATTGAAGTAACACAAAACGGGTTATTCAATGCGCTTACTGTTTCAGAGCTATCGGGTAATGAGAACGAGCTAGTTATTGACCAAGAAGGCAACTTCAATGGCACAACAGTAGAGTCTATCCGTGGCGATGAAAACACGCTCGAAGTTGAGCAAGTAGGTGACTCAAATACAGTTACAATCGCAACAATTGAAGGCAATGGCAATACGCTAGAAGTTGATCAAGAGGGAAATAATAACGCCTTCTCTTCAGAGCTGTTTAGCGGCAATAACAACGAACTTTCGGTGACTCAAATACAAGACAATAACCAAGTGTCCGGTGATATAGTTGGTGACGATAATGAGCTAACTGTAATGCAAAATGGCACCAGCAACGAAACATATTTAGGTGTTATTGGTGCTAATAATGAGTTTTTAAGTAACCAGATTGGTAATGAAAATAGCGCCCATATTGCTAATTTTAACGGTGAGAATAATGACGTAAACCTAGTACAAGCCGGCGATATGAATACCGCTTTAATACAGTCGTCATATCCTGATACATCACTAACCTCAAATCAAAATGATATTAGTTTTAATCAATCAGGCAATGAAAACGAAGCCGTTATTACCTTCTCAAGCGTAGTTGATAGTAACAATAATTCGGTAGATTTTGTTCAAGATGGCAGCCTAAATGCGATTGATTTGATGATGGAAGGCAGTAATCATTCGATTGATATTTCTCAGCAAGGTGATATGAACATGGTTGCTGGTATCGGCGGCGGTGCGTTTGTGGTTGCTGGGGATAGTGTAAACCTGGCGGTATCACAAGTTGGTAACGGTAACTTGGTAGAGGGTTATATAACAGGTTCAAACAGCTCTGTCGTGATCACCCAAGTTGGTGATTACAACACTGCAACGGTTACACAAGAGTAAGGAGACTGGGGGCATGCTAAATGTGTGCCCTCACTTAGCAACATGACTGTTAAATCTTTTCTACTGTTACTCAGCACACTGTGGTTTTTAACTTTTAGTTATAACTCAAAAGGTAGCGAGCATTTAGAACTTGACGGACTCGTGCTCGACCGCAGTATTAGTCGCTTTGGACATCAATTTTATTTTGAGTTTTCGAACCTTTGGCGCGATTTACCAACTACGGCCGGGTTTAACATTGAAATAAAAGAAACAGTGCTACCACGTGCCGGTACCCAACTCACATTATTGATGAATAACCAAATAGTGTACATCACTTATTTAGGTCGACGTCTAGAGCCTCTAAATGAGCGTGTTGAGCAGGCTCTTTATAGTGTTATGGATGCAATGGCACGTTCAAATTTACATAAAGCATCACCCGATATGGCAAAAAATGGATGGTAAAATGACTCCCCACTCTATGAAATACTTAACAACAATTATAATTACGTTTTTCTCGTTTACATCATCAGCAACAGAGCTAGTTTACACTCCAATAAATCCAAGTTTTGGTGGTAGCCCCCTTAACGCGAACATGCTTTTAAATAAAGCACAATCACAAAACAAACACAAAGCCCCCATTATCGAACAAAGTTACGCAGAAAAATTTCAAGACTCTTTAGAGCGAACATATTTAAACCGTATGGTTAGAGAGATCACAGACATCGCTTTTGGCGAAGAAATTGATGAGAGCATCTTTAATCAAGACTCCATATTTTTAAGCGGTGATTATGAAATACAAGTGATCACCAGCACTGTAGACTCAATCACAGTACGCATTACCAACACGACTGACGGTAGCATTGTCGTCATCGAAGTACCGAGGTTTAGTTAAATGAAATATATATTCATCGTCATATTAGTTTTGAGTATAAGTGCATGTAGTAATATGGGCAATTTGATCCCACCAAGCCAACAACACGCAACAAGTTTAGTACCATCAGAAACATTTAAATCATTACAGCAACTACCAATGCCTGCGGGCAGTATTGCTGTATCTGTTTATTCATTTAGAGACCAAACAGGTCAGTATAAACCGCAAGGGAATGTTAGTTCATTTTCAACTGCGGTTACCCAAGGGGCTAACTCTATATTAATGCAAGCATTGCATGAATCAGATTGGTTTTTGCCTGTTGAACGTGAAGGGCTGCAAAATATCTTAACTGAGAGAAAAATAATTCGCGCATCGCAAGCTGATCAAGCCAATGCTATTGAGTTGCCGCCTTTAACAACCGCTAAAATTATCTTAGAGGGCGGTATTATCAGCTACGACACCAATGTCAAAACCGGTGGTTTTGGTATGGAATACTTTGGTATTGGTGCGTCAGAGCTGTATCGTGAAGATGCAATCTCGATTTATTTACGTGCCGTTGATGTTCGTACCGGCCAGGTGCTGCTCTCGGTTGCTACCAGTAAAAAAGTGCTCAGCCAAGAAATGCGAGCAGGCTTTTTTCGTTATGTAAGCTACAAACGCTTGGCTGAAGCCGAAGCAGGTTTTAGTGATAACGAACCAATGAGTATTTGCGTAACACAAGCAATTGAAAAAGCCCTTAGTGACTTGGTTATCAAAGGCATCGACAAAGGCATATGGGCAACCAAACGAGGTTAATCCCCAGTACAGCCTTAGTAATAACCTAAGCTCTCTCATTCCCCTTGATTAGAGAGTTCAGATTAAAGAATTAAACCTGTTACTAAGGCTGTATACTACTGGGTGCACCAATTAACTGCTTTTACAAAGTAAAGTATATGCCATCAGTCCAAATTGCTCGATATATCATTAGTTTTAGCTGGTTATACCCAAACCACCTCAAGATGCGAGTTTCAGTTGGAATTAAAAGCGATTTAGGCAAGGCATTGATTGCAAGTAATAGTGGTTCTATTGTTAAAATCAATAACGCAGTATAAATCGCTTTTAAACCAACCCCTTGGGCGCTTCACAGGCACTTACTCTCATCGTTGTTCCTTCTTAAAAGGGAATGCCATTCTTGCAAAGTAACGCCTTGATATTAAGCCCCTGTGAAACGCTGAATTCTGTATCTTGAGGTGGTTTGGGTATATACGGCATATTCCCAAAGTTAGTTCATATTGCCCCACTTGAAAAGCTGATGACGGCAAGCCTTGGCTTCTCAGAATCAATGTCTTACCTAACCACTAAATCGGCGGGGGTGGGTGAGGTTATCTTTGCCTTGTAAATTACCAATCAAAAGTAATCATTGTTTTAAATATCATGGCATTGATTGGCTTATTACTCTTTGTTGTTGCGCTACAACCACAACTTTTAATTGAAGCATTTAATCCAGTAACAACTAACTTGCCAATTATTGGCCTAAGCTTAGTGCTATTAAATAACCTAAAGACTCAGCCCAATAGCGAACTTGCAAAATAACCGCTGTTAGTAGTTATTACCAACAGCAATACATAACCCTGCAATGCAGAAAAAGAATAACCAAGACAAGTGTTTACCTCGTGTAAACGTCAGCGACATAATGCCACTTAGGATAAACACTACAGCAATAACATGCAGAATATCGATGCTGTAATTACCGCTGGGGTACAGTATAAAGTAGATGATCGCTGCAAAGCCCCACCACGCAATAGTGGTTAAGTGCCAAGCAAACCGTAATACACGCTTTGTAAACCAATCACTGCCAAGTAATTTTGGTAAATTGTCGCGTTTAAATAAGCGGATCAAGATATACCGTTCACCCAAGTATGAGTGAACTATTCCGCAAAATACTAATAAAAGTGCTGCAGCCTCTAACATGGTGCTCCCTAAGTCAGGTCAAAATAATCTCATCATTTAAAACGTCACGCGTGCGCTCTTAATACCTCAGCTAAAGCGGCAAGATCACTATCGTCCGCTCTCTCGCAGTCATGAGATGATAAATACCCTTGATACTTTTCTATAAAAGGCCCAAACGTCGGCTCTATATGATGAAAGTCAGATCCACTTCCTGTACCATGCATAGGTGATAATTTACTATGCAGATGATCAATTTCATAGCCTTCTAAAAACATCCCGGTTCGCCCTACTCCATCCAATGCAGAGTCTAAAATAAGCGCTACTTTTTTGGTTGCGACTATCAATTTTTCAAGTACTTGATCCGATTGTGCAAAGGCATAACTTGAATGGTGCTGCTTAGGAATGACCACCGTTGCCCCTTTGGTATTTGGGTAAATAGTTAAAAAAGCCAAATGTTCATTATCTTCCCACACTTTATGGCAAGGCTCATTTCCCGCAACAATATCGCAAAATATGCACTGTTCCATTATTAACCCTTATTATTCATAATTGATATGAGTATATAACCCTATTTAGTTATGCAAAGGTAATCTCACAGCCATATAACGCTGCGCCCAATTAGCAAGTTCAATACGATTACGTGAGCTGGTTTTTTTAAATGCACTATACAAGTGCGTTTTCACCGTGTGATCACTGATATTTAATCGATCGGCAATATCATGATTACTAGCGCCTTGGGCGAGTAAGTGTATTACTGATTTTTCACGCTTAGTTAAATTAACTAGTTGCCCGTGTGTACTATCGATATTGAGGGTAGTTGACTGTTCACTATTCGTAACCATAGCGAGAATTTCATTGAAGGTAGATGAAATAATTTTGCGGCTAAACCACAACTCATCATTTATTATGCGAACTAACCCTTTAAATACATTTTCAGGCGCGTCATGTTCATAAAAAACACCTTTAAAATTATTAAGTAATAAGTTTTTTTCACAGGTTACATCAGGGTTAGCGTTAAAAACAATAACAGGGCGCAATTTCGCTAGCATAATTAAATCGGCGGGCACCAAATCTTGCCAGTTACTTCCCATACTATCGATTAAGTACAAATCAAACTCAGACCGTTGCGCCACAGGCGGCAAATTATTATCCATTTTCACTTTGCCAAAAAACGCCTCTAGAATCTTAATTAAGTAAGCATAATTGTGGGTTTTTGCGGTTGCTTTTACATATACAGAATTTGGTTTCATCATGCCATTTCTTCCTTGAAATATTTTATTCACAATACCCAATTTAAATACAACATTCAACATATATAAAAGTTTAATTGACTGATATATATATACATTATCAAATTTAGCTGTCTAGATGTTTAAAGTACTTTAACTTTCAATTATCATCTTTAATCATTACAAAAAAAATAAAATCAATACTTATAAACTAATAATTAATAATGTTTTTTTTAGTGTCCTTCAAATTTTGGGGTGTCAAAATAATACTATTACAGTGGTTAATTGCATTAAACGGTTTGTACCTGAACGAGCAAATAAGTAAAGAACAGCACTTAAACGCTTTTCGTCTCTATAAAATAGTTGCAAAATTTATTTAAGATTAATGACCCAACTTCAGCGTTTTATAGAAAATAACGCTATATGCAAGCCTAATCCTTTAAATCGCCAAAGAACTATCAAAATTCAACTTTGAAAAGTAAAATCTACTAAGGCTGTTTTAATAACTGATAAAAACGCGATGTCACGCCATTAGTCCACCCGAACCCTTGTTGGACTGTGTATTCCCCTCCCCCGGCGCGGTTATTTACATTACACACGTCGTATTTTTCAAGTAAACAACCATCCTTAGAGAACCCTACTTCAATGGTACTTAACCAACGCGTCATAATTTCCGTCGCATCATCATCAAAACTGTATTGCTGCAATCCTTTTACAGCAAACCACTGTAATGGTGCCCAACCATTAGGGCTATCCCACTGTTGAGCGGTCTCATTGAGCGTAGTCACTAACCCACCCACCTTTAAAAAATCGGACATAATCGTTGCTTTTACCTGTTGTGCTTGTTGGATACTGGCGCACTTAACAAATAACGGCACTACGCCCGCGAGCGATAAAACAGGTGATTGGCAGTTTTTTTGAAAATTATAATCAACATAAAAACCTAATTCTTCATCATACAAATATTGATTTATAGCCTCTAAACGCTGAGCTGCGTGTTGTTCATATTGCTGTTGCTTTTCATTGTAATCTAATAGCTGACAGTAATGACCCAGTAAATGTTCAAGATTGTACAATAAGCTATTAAGATCAACAGGGATGATAGCAGTGGTTTGTATACTGCTTAGTGAGTCAGAATCAGCCAACCAACGGCTACTAAAATCCCAACCAGATTCGCACGCAGCCCTAATATTTTGATAATACTGCGCCCTTTGCGACTGTGGTAAAACGGCTGCATCCTCTAAATCCTCACGTAATGATTCAGGCCTTGGACTTGCAACGTCATCCCAATAGCGATTTAAACGTGCGCCGCACTTCATCTGTACTATACGCCTATGAGCGGATACCTGCTTTGATAACAGCTCACTGCCAGACATCCAAAATGCATATTCTTCTTCAAGTGCTTCAACACAGCGGGCTAACCATTTAACATCAGCTTTATGGCAATACTTAGCGCGCCACAGTAAATCAACCATTAATGCCATCACTGGGGGCTGCGAACGAGAGCTGTAATACAGTCTATTTCCATTAGGAATACAGCCATTACGGGTCTGTAAATCAATAAAGTTAGATAACATTGCTTCAATGCTGTCTAAGTCATTAATGTCTTGTAAACCCAGAGACGTAAAATAACTGTCCCAATAATAGATTTCTTGAAACCGACCACCTGGCACAATATAGCTGTGCTTAAGTGGTAGCAAAGAGCTGCTTTTCACTTCATCAGCAGGACGATGTAATTTAGGCCATAATTGAGCAATATACGTTTTCGCATTGTGGCTTTGTAATACATCTAACGCAATATCGGTTGATTCAAGCGTAAAGTGCTGTGTAACAAACTCTGTTAGCTGCTGTTTACTCAACGGCCGGATTTGTAAATAATGATCGCAAGCTGCTTGCCAACTTTGCTTCGCAATTGCATCGGCAAATGTTTTGCTATCATCAAATATTGCGGCTAACTGTACATCTAAAAACAATTGGCTCTGTAAAAAATTCATCACTGCTTCACCTGCTTTACGCTCACGTCTAGGGTCATTTTTTTGAATAAAGTCACACTCGCTAACAACAGGCAAATTGGCACAAGTGTTAAATAAAATGCGTGCTGACCACTAAATCTATCAAAGATAAAGCCTGTTAGAATCGATCCCGTTGTCCCGCCAAGCGCTGAAAAAACCACGATTAATCCCGTCATAGCTGCTTGTTGGTGTGCCGCTAGAGCGCTCAACATAACTGAATTAAGTAATGGATAAAGCGGAGCCATAAAAAACCCAATCAATGGCAACATATAGGCTGCAAAAGGCACATCAAACACGCTCTTCACTTGACTGCCATCAATATTATGAGTGAGTGGTAACACTAAAAGAACAAGCCCAGCCATTGCGATTAAGCAACCAATCAATAAGCTATACCAACCAATAAAACGCAGTAACTGCCCTGCCACCAGCCGGCCTATTGCCAGCGCACCGGCAAATATACTCGCCAGCTGTATACTCACATCAACCGGCAACTTAAGTACTTGGTTGTTAAAGGTAGGCAACCAAGTACCCACGCCTTGTTCAATTAATACATATAAAAATGCACTAATAATAAAAATAAGCACCAAAGGTTTATAAGCAAGTGCCAACATGTCTAAAAAAGCACGCCATTGACTACTAGGCAGTGTTTCTTTTTGAGGTGATTGAATTGGCGAAAAAAGAACACTAATAAATGCAATGCCTACTAGCCCAGCTAAAAGGTAATACACATTTAACCACGATGCGCCTGAGTTATTGCCGCTACCGATAAAGCTTGAAAACACCCAATAACCAGACAACACGCCGACCATAAAAATACCTTCAATGGTATTGAGTAGCGCAGAGTGCTTATTTGCATCGTTAGTAACCTGCCCGATCACTGAATAAACTGAAATTTTCATAATTGCAAAGCTGCAACCAATTACAGCGAATAAAAGCTTGAACACATAAAACTGTGCAATAGATGGCACTACTAAACATATTAGTGTCACCGCGCCCAAGGCGACTAGCATTGCAAATTTATAACCCACCCTGGGAATAAACGATGCAACAGCAAACGAAAAAACAGCGATTGATAAGTCTTTATAACCTTCTAAAACAGAGGCTTGTGTTTTAGTAATATCAAAACTGTTGATAGCTTGTAAAATGACAGTGCCGACGCTATTGAGCAATATTGCAAACACAAAGTAGCTGCATGCCAAGCCTATGGTTATTCTTAAAAGGTTCATGTGTGTTACCTAATGTTGGTTTCTTTTAGCATAGTGCAGTGAAAAACAAAATGCAAACGTTTGCATTTTATGGCCATTAGATCCCCCATTTTATGGGTTTATGATGCAAATCACGGTTTCGTTGACTGGCGATTTATAAGTTCTATTTCAATAACTTGTGAATCTGAAGGCTGCCCTTGCAGTTGTGTCAGTAATTTTTCGACTAAAATAACCGACGCTAGTTGCGTATTTTGCTTGATACTGGAAAGGGATGGGTGACTAATATCTGCCATGGCAATATCATCAAAACCCACTAATGCAACATCGTTTGGAATGCTTATATAACGCTCTTTCAACGCTTTCATTGCACCCAGCGCCACCATATCACTGCATGCAACAATACCATCAAAGCATAAACCATTTTTCAGTAGTAGTGCGTTAATTCCTTTGTATGCTGCACCACTGGTAATATCTATAGACACCACGTCTGGCGAATAGTTAGCAGCTTTCATAGCAGCTAAATACCCCCGGTAGCGCTCGCCGATTTCGCCATGCGCAGGATCACCCAAAAACACAATATTTTTAGCCCCACCAGTAATTAAATGCTCAGTTGCAATGCGACCGCCAACAAAGTTATCACTGCCGACAACTGGGTAATTACAATGCGTCTTAGGGTCGCCCCATACCACTAGTGGAACGCCAGCGGCGGCTGCAGCTTCAATATTGCTAGGGTCTTTCCCCTGCCCTACGACGATGATGCCATCAGCACGGCGGCTATTGATAAAGTAGTTTGCCCAATCATCTCCGGCCATAAAGGAGTTGGATAGCAAAAGTTCGAGGCCTTGTTTATTTAAAGCGAGGTTAATCTCCCCCACAACCTTCAATAAAAAAGGGTCATTTATAGACTGCTCAGTGCCACTGTCAAAGTTAATAATAACGGCAACAACATTGGTTTTTTGCGTACGTAAACGACTAGCAGCGGTATTTAAACTAAAGTTATGTTGCTTTGCTAGCTGCTTTAACTTATCTCTCGTTTCCTGCTTTATCAATGGGTTATCATTCAACGCACGAGAAACTGTCGAGGTAGATACCCCCGCGAGCTTAGCTAAGTCTGCTAACTTGAGTTGTTTATTATTCATTGCTAAGTACGGAACCTTCCTTATCTTGTGAGTTGGCAATATATCATTATTATTAAATTTAGGCTGCGACCTCTGCTTTAATTTTTATAATAAACATCACTGTGTATAAAAATAATACAAAAACAATGAAAAAGTAATTGCAAACGTTTGCATAAAGTTCTAAGGTTTAAAATAACTCAGTATTAACACAGTACAAAATTCAGTTAATGCTTTGTTATTTATAGACTTATTAAATAACGAACAATAATAGGAACACCAACATGACAACAACACACACACCATGCATACTGGCATGCGCTGTTATTTTAGCGCTCAGTAATCAACACGCTTATGCACAACAAAATACCAATAATGAGCAGTCAGCCACTACTGACAAAAACGTTGAGCGCATCATTGTTTCTGGTACTCCCGCAGGCATGGGCGTGCGAAAAATTGACGCAAGTTACGCTGTTACAAATATTGATGCTGAGCAGATCATTAAATTATCGCCAAAGAGCACGGCTGATTTATTTAAAGCCGTGCCCGGTGTGTGGGTAGAAAGCTCAGGGGGTGAATCCGGTGCCAATGTGTTTGTAAGAGGTTTCCCAGGTGGTGGCGACGCGCCATTTTTAACCCTAAGCCTTGAAGGGTCGCCAATTTATCCTGCGCCAACACTCTCTTTTTTAGAAAACTCATCGCTGTTCAGAGTCGATGAAACCATTGAAACAATGGAAGCACTTCGTGGCGGCCCAAACCCAGTTGTGTCTAATGGGCAACCCGGGTTAACCACCAATTTTCGTTTAAAACGCGGCAGTGAAGACACCCAAGGGCTCTTTAAATACACCACATCAGATTATGGCCTACAACGTGTTGATAGCATGATAAGTGGTGAAATTACGGACGATCTTTATTTTATGGTGGGCGGCTATGTAAAAAGCTCACCGGGCATACGTGATGCTGGTTTCACGTCTGAAAAAGGCAACCAGTTAACAATTAACATCACCAAAATGCTTGATAACGGTGAAATGAGTTTTTATACCCGTCAAACGGATGATCACGGCGCATGGTACTTACCCACGCCGTTAAATATAGACGGCATTGATGCAGGCTATACACAGTTAGGCACGTTAAATCGCCAAGCAACTATTTATACAGGTCCTGACAATGACGCCCACCAAATTGACCTTGGTAATGGTCGCGGTTGGAAGGGTCATGTGTCGGGTGCCAGTGTAAAACTTGAGTTTGATAATGGTTGGGCGTTCTCAGACCGTTTTAATATGACAAAGGGCGATGCCAACACATTTGGTTTAGTACCCGCAGGCTCGGCAACAACGCTTGGCGAAGTGGCGGATAATGGGCTAACAGCCAGTGGAGCTGCCACAGGTCAAGTTTATAATAGTAATACAGCAGTACAACAACTGGGCCGCTGGGTTGTGCTCAAAGAAATAGACTCATTCACCAATGATTTGGCTTTTTCAAAACAATTCGATGATTTATCACTCGCGCTTGGTTACTACACGGCAAACACATCAGCAAAAGATTGGTGGAGCTTAGGTAACATCGCTTACCATGTACTAGAAGCTGGCGGCGAAATGCTCAACGATATTGCCTGTAATGCAGATACCCAAGGGTGTGGCTTTAATTACAATATTAATGCGACAGGTGATGCCCGCACAAATGCGTTTTACACCACAGCACAATATAAACTCACCTCAGCCCTTACTTTAGATGGAGGCCTACGCCATGAAAACCATGATCTACAATACAGTGTTGACGAAGGGTTAGATGGCACAATTGATAAAACCGTACAATACGATGAGAGCAAAACATCATGGACCACAGGTCTAAACTACTCCATTAACGATGACATGGGTGTATTTGCGCGCATTAACCGTGGTTATAAAATGCCTTATTTTGATGACTTCCGTGATAACTATGGCGCGTATCAAGGTGGTGAAAAACTGATAAAAGAAGTGACTCAAGCTGAGTTTGGTTACAAACTTATTACGCAAAGCACAGACTTTTTCGCCACATTTTTTACCAACGAAGTTAAAGGCGACACATTTGTAAGTCGCCCAGGCGTGCCCGCTGAGATTCTTACCAACGAAGCCTATGGTGTAGAACTTGATTATAACTATAATCACGCATCTGGGTTATCCGTTAATTTAAACTCAACGATTCAAGAAACCGAAATAACCAAAAGCCCTGACAACAAAGGTAACCAAAGTCAGCGTCAACCTAAATGGCAAATGCGTGTAACACCAAGCTATGACTTTGAATTAGATGGTATGTATGCCACTTTATATGGCACGCTATCAGCGGTTGATGATCGGTTTGGTAATAACGAAAACACCGTCACACTTGATGGTTATGAAAAGTTAGATCTGGGCTTTATTCTTGAACCGATGGAAGGCATAAAGTTGCAAGTGGCAATTGATAACGTCACTGACGAGCAAGGTATCACCGAAGGCGATCCACGTAATGCAGACGCACCAAATGGACGTTACATTATGCCACGCACCACGCGCTTTAGTGTGAGTTACGAGTTTTAATCCCTCCTGTATTAATGCTTAAAGCCGCTTGATTTAAATAAGCGGCTTTTTTTATTGCGTTTTTAACGAACACTATTAGTCACTAAAAGTTAAATAACCAGAACTCAGCTTAAGAGATATAACAATGTACTGATATTAAATCACAAATATATTTGTTCGTCTCCAGCCGCTGGCGATAGATGTATTATCCAGAGTTCAGGTTAAATATATCGAATCAATTGCGTACATATCGACAATCAAAAAAACTTGGATACCGACAATGACACGTATTCGCTACGTACTTAATATAAATACAAAAAACCCCAAAATAGAAAAATTTGTTTACACACATTTACATTTGAGTTAATTAATTGTTAATTTAATGTTTACTTATTGTGCTTTCAAACTATCTTTTGGATTGCGTTTCAAACAATAACTATCCAAAAAGGATTAAGTAATGCGTAAATTAAGTTCTCTAAGTTTTGCTGTACTCATCGGTTTATCTGCTGGCCAAACTCATGCTGCTGAATTGCTGAGCGTCGACACAAACCGAGCCATTGAAGGTAAATATATCGTTGTGTTCAAAACCCCCACAGTGTTGAACACTCAAAGTAGTGATGCAATTGCTGACTTTGCCAGTACACAATCGGCAAGTTTAAGTAACCTTTATAATGTTGATATTGCTCAAGAGTTTGGGGGCGTGTTAAACGGTGTTGTTGTCAATGCATCTGCACAAAAAGTACAACAAATGCTTAGCAACCCAAATATTGAATACATTGAACAAGATCAAATAATGTCGGTTGCACCGCTTGCCCAAACCAACGCAAATCAGCCAAATGCTATATGGGGTCTAGACCGAATTGATCAACAATCCCTCCCTTTGAACTCAAACTATTATTATGATTTTGATGGCTCTGGCGTAACAGCCTATGTTATCGATACGGGTGTCCGTGTAAGTCATAATGAGTTCGGTAATCGTGCTTCTCATGGCTATGATTTTATTGACAATGATGCTGACGCAACTGATTGTAATGGTCATGGTACACACGTAGCAGGTACCATCGGAGGCAGTGCTTACGGGGTCGCTAAAAATGTAAATATAGTTGGTGTACGTGTATTAGGCTGTAACGGCTCTGGTTCAAATTCAGGGGTTATTGCAGGTATTAACTGGGTAAAAAATAATGCCTCGGGTCCTTCAGTGGCAAACATGAGCTTAGGCGGTGGGGCATCACAGGCAACAGACGACGCAGTGAATAACGCCGTTGCAGCAGGTATTAGTTTTGTGGTGGCCGCGGGTAACGATAATAGAAACGCTTGTAATTACTCACCAGCACGCGCCGCAAATGCAATAACCGTTGGTTCCACAACAAGTAGCGACAGTCGTTCTAGTTTTTCCAACTACGGAAATTGCTTAGATATATATGCACCTGGATCTAGCATAAAATCTGCATGGTACAATTCAAATTCGGCAACCAATACAATAAGTGGCACTTCGATGGCTGCCCCACATGTGGCTGGAGCCGTCGCATTATTCCTTGATGAGACTCCTAGTTTAAGTCCATCCCAGATTGACACAAAACTCAGCCAGCGCAGCACAAAAAACACCGTCTCTGACGCCAAATCAGGCTCACCAAATGAGTTACTCTACACATTAGATGGCGGTGTTATTGAGCCTCCCATCGAAAATGAATTAACCAATGGGCAAAGTGTAAACGTGTCAGGTGTACAAGGTTCAAATACATTTTATAAGTTGACTGTGCCAGCTGGTAGCTCTGCACTCACTTTTGATATGAATGGTGGCTCAGGTGATGCTGATATGTATGTTCAAGTCGGGCAAAAACCATCCATAAATAGCTACAATTGCCGACCTTACAAAAATGGCAACACAGAAAGTTGCTCATTCACAAATCCGCAAGCGGGTGACTGGTGGATTATGCTCAATGGATACAGTCAATATAGTGGAGCTAATTTAACCGGCACGTTTGATGGTAATGCATCGTGTGGCAATAACTGCCTCACCAATGGCGTACCAATAAATGGACTTGCTGGCTCACAAAGCCAAGAGCTAGTTTATACCATTGACGTGCCAGCCAGTGCTGTATTGAATGTCAGCATGTCGGGTGGCACAGGCGATGCAGACTTGTATGTTCGAAAAGGCGCTCAACCGACTACGAATAATTTCGACTGCCGCCCTTATCTAAACGGTAACAATGAAACCTGTAGCTTAAATTCAGGACAAGGTGGCAAGTACTACATAACTTTACGAGGGTATACAGCATTTTCAGGTACAAGTATTGTGGCATCTTACTAACTACAAATAACAGTTAATAAATGCACTAGGGTCTGTTTACCTTCCAAGGTTAAATTTGCAGCAGCCTGTTTGGTATTCAGGCAAGGCAGAACAAATTTTAATCCGAAAAGATAAACAAACCCTAGCCAAGTAAGGCCTATTCTCATAGGCCTTATTTGGCTATATATCTAAACCATCTCAGTAAAAAGCGTCCACTCTCCTGCCACGATTTAAAGATAAGCGAGTATTTTTCTTTTGCGGCGCGCACCCTTTGTGCAATTTCACAAAATCAATTCATCTATTAACCTACTATCTTGTGGTTCAACTTGCTCTTTCAATGCAAGAATAAAGTCCATTGAAGTTGCAGGGCTATTTGGGTGAGCATGATTTTCCCATACTGAGTTAAGTGCCTTAATTATCGCTTCATCGCCTATTTCTTTCCTTAATTTTGCAAATGCGATAGTGGCTTTTGAGTATTGATCGTAGTTTTTTGTTGAATCAATTAACGCCATTTGGGGGGTAATATCCATACGTGATGCTTGCTTGTAACGTTTTGTCTCATACTCAACTAATGCATTCATAGCGGCTTTACCGTAGCGTTTTTCTATCACCACTAATTCGATATATTTTGCCATCGATTCAACTAAAAACGCACTGTCAGCAGGCACACTATTGCCTATATCATGGCCAAACCATTGATGAGCGGTTTCATGCACTGCACGGCGATAACGCTGATCAAAACCGGCATCATCGCTTAGTCGTGCCCTAAAACCAACGGTATCTTCAATTAATATTATTTGTGGCAAGGCATACCCTGTGCCCCCAAAGGATGGGGCCGCAAGTATACTCAATTGCTTTGCTTTATAAGCAACAATATTATTTTTAAACCAATCAAGTGTGTCTATCATTGCATGAAAGTTAACAGCAATTGCATCTGAGCGCTCAATCAGCTGTTGTTTTTTTACAAAAACTTGTAAGGTAACATCATTATGCTTTTTGGTTTCAGCAGTAAAAGGCACGGTTAGCCAAGCTGGTAAGTTATTAATTTCAGTTAATGTTTTAAACTCAAATATCTCACGATCCCGTTCACGTTGATGCGCTATTTGCTTGCCCTGCGTCACAACATGATACCCCGCCGCAGTTGATATTGTGCTCGACATCGTTATGCGCTCATAGTGTTTAGGCCTTTTATTCTGCTCATTAAATAATGTTGAAGCTAATGGCCGTGCCTTTTGTTGCAAACCATATTGAGCGCGTAACTGTGTATCGGTAAGCTCATAATTAACTTGATAGCCAATAGTTGGCAACGCAGGAACAGCACGAATATAACTAAATTCAGGCGTAATTATTTGATGCCCACCAGCAGGCCACAAGGTTGTTTGATGAACCTCAAATTGTGTTGTTAATTGCCGTGTTTCACGTGGCTTTAATGCAATATCAAACTCATACACAGCTTGATTTAACTCAGGGTAAAACGCAATTTGGCTTGCGCCAGCAATCTTTACATCCGCCCATTTATAAAACCCAGCCCTGCCAACTAAAATTTGCTTAATAGCCCTTGGATGACGATTTTTTAAAGTGTAAGTCAGATCAAACTTAACAAACTGTTGATGCGGATAAAAATCAATTTTTGCATCAAGATGGCTAACTTGTGGTTGCAACTTATGCTGCCAATCGGCAAAGTTCTTTTCATAATTGGCTTTAAACGCTTCACGCTTATGTGAATTGGTAAGGGGCTTTTCATCAACTAAACGTAGGTGTAATTGCACAAATAAGCCAACGCAGAGCAATACTGGCATTATTAGCCATGCATCTTTTCGCACAACTGCACGCCTATAAAGCCCCGCACCGCGGTGGCTAAATACACACGTTAGCAATATAAAACTTATACCGGCCAGCAACCACACCTGCATATAAGGCCAATAACTGCTAATACTCGCCCGATAACCCCAAAACTCACTCGGCGGCTGCAATGGCGTCCAAGCTAGGCTCCAAAATGTGTGTGTGAGTCCTAAATAAGTCATAACGGGAGTAAATTTTAGCAACAACATCACAAAAACGATTGCTCCTGCAACCAGTGTTGAGCGACAAATATTAAATACACATACCGTTACCCAGCCAATTAGCATTAGGGGCAGTGACGTTAAACACAAAACATATACATGGTCGTAAGCGTCATATTGGCTATCAATAAACCACTGCGCTAAAGAGGCTCCCACAAAACTCATTGTTGAAAAAGTAATAACCAGAGTAGCCAATACCAATAATTGACTATATAAAATTGTGGTCGTTTTGATAGGTGTTGCTGCGATTAGCTCAGCCATATTAAAGCGCTGTGCATAACAACTGATTTGCCAGCTCCAAAGCACCATCAGCAAGCACCCAAACAGTATTTGCATATCAAATGCATAGTGACTAATTGCATCGATACTGGTTGTTGCATTGATTACACTTAATGGCTCAGCATAAGCAGCAGAAGAGGCTACGCTATTAAACACCATGGCTGGCCAAGCTAATAAAACTATCCATGTTATTGGATGCTTTAATACATTGAAAAGCGCTACTTTATAAAATGTGATAAATATCGCTAGACCATGACTTTTTGCAGCCGCAGGTCGGTACGAGGCATTTGCTACTGTAACGGGTTGTAGCTTGCTCACTGCATTTTTTACTGGCTTATTAAACGAGTTAGACTGATTACTTGCAACAGCGCTAAAATAAATAAGACTTGTGAGTAATAATATCAGCACCCGATTAAAAGCGACAATCCAGCCTTGTGGTTCACTAAAGCTAGCTATAATTGCGGTGTATGCGAAAGGGTCTAACCATATAAACAGTTGATAGCTAGTTTCACTAATAATACTACTGCCCGCCAGTATTGGGTTACCAGTAACACTTGCAAGTAGTAAGTAGCCAATCCATATAACTGCAAATACAACATAATTCACCAAAGCACTGCTGAACTTTTGACAAAACCACAGGGCAATGACACTGAGCAAACACGCATTAGGAAACAACATAAAAAGGCTATTAACAAACAGTAGATTAATAATATGCCAGTCAAACCCGTTACTGAGTAACTGTGTTACAACCACCACCAGCATACTAATAAACGCAATCGCAAACACACACATCACCAAAGCGCTCAAACGTAACCAAGCGCGCTTTCTAAAAGTAATAGGAGTCGCTGCTACAAGCTCGTGCATATTGTGTATTTGATCACGTAAAAAAATTGTCGGTGCAAGCGCGCCTGTCAGTAAAGCTAATTGCATCATTTGTAGGGCAACTAGGTGCAGCTTTAACTGGTTTATCGCATCGCTTCCTTCAACAGCTAACCCTGCTGACAATGTATACGCAAACAAAGGCGCTGCTAAAAAGCACAACCAAAGCAGAGGCTGACGAGTGATGTAACGCAGTTCATTGATCAATAACATGCGTGACACCCTCTTGCTTTCAATTCATAAAAATAGCTATCTTGCAGTGTCGCTTCTGCGGGTATCGCACTTTCAGCAGGGGTCGTTGTAGCATAAACACGAAATGAAGGTTTGCCGTACCGATAACTTTTGCTTAGTACAAAGCTCTCTTGTGGTAGTTCACTAGGCAGGGTGTCTAGCAGCCATACACATCCATGCAATGGCTTGATTAGGGCGGCTACTTCACCACTTTGAATTAGCTGGCCTTGGTTAATCATTGCAACAAAGTGACACTGATTTTCTATGTCTTCTACGATGTGAGTAGATAACAGCACTAGGCGTTGTTTACTAATCGTCACCAATAAATTATTGAGACTTTCGCGCTCAGCAGGGTCAAGCCCTGCGGTTGGTTCATCTAAAATAATCAGTTTAGGAGAGCCTAACAACGCTTGTGCAATACCAAAGCGTTGTTTCATCCCACCCGAAAAATGGCTCACCTTTTTGTTTGCAAACGAAGATAAATTTAACAGTGTCATAAGCTCATCTATTTGCTGCTTTCGATCTTTTTTATTGAGTCCCTTTAAGGTTGCAATATGTTCCAGTAATGCAACACAACTCATATTTGGATAAACGCCAAATTGTTGTGGTAAATAGCCCAGTTGTTTGCGCATCTGTTCGGAATGTTGCAGCACATTTAAGCCATCAAAATTTACCTGACCATTATCCACACTTTGCAAACACGCTAGGGTGCGCATTAAACTTGATTTACCCGCCCCATTTGGTCCAAGTAAACCAACCATGCCAGCAGGCAAATGAACCGACACATCATTTAAAGCGTGCGTGCCATCTGGGTATTTTTTATTTATATTTGTAAGTGTCAGCATCTATTGCGTTCCTTAATTGACGAATAGTCACATTAAGCAACAACTTCCAGATCAGCTAGCAAGTAATGATCAAAGCCTATAACTAAGGGATAAGAGTAACGATTGGCTGCTCATCATTAAAAACCTTACTTTCATCATTATTTGTGGTTTTTTAGCAACGTAAAGATGTGTTAATAATGTTTAAAGGGTAAAGTAGTGTGAAGTTAAAATTATAGTTAGGTGAAATGTGCGGGCGGTTATTTCCTTTTTGTCACAACGGATTAAGGTAAAATATGTCATTGCCTTATTGCCGTTATTGGCTGCCATTTTACTTGAAGCCCATATTCGCTTTCTATCGTTAAGGCTCAGCTCAACACCGCTTTACTTACAAATAAACCTGCAACTTCTTTTAGTATGCCTGCCTTTTTTAATCGCCCATGTAATCGCATTTAAGCATTCTTCACGGCAGGCCATAATGAGCTGGCTGTTAGGTTTTATTGCTTACCCTATCTTGATATACGCGCTCGGGGTGCTGCTTCCACAATTTGCTCATTGGCACTATTTAGCACCGCAAGGCTGGGCCTTATGCACGGCAGCAAGCCTAACATGGCTGATATCTCAACGTGTTGTCACTCAGCCTTCACTCAATAGCAAACGGCTAAGTTCATTAATATCATTGGATAATGTAGTGTTACTCACTCTTTTGGGCTGGTGTTTTCTAATGGCTGGGGTACTTAATACACATGAAGACCCACTATTAAATCAACCATTTGATTTAATTTTTGACCCAAGTAAAGTCGTCTCGCAGTTTGGTCAATTTATCACTTATTTTTGGCAACTAGGCGTTTATACTGCAATTGTTTACGGGTTATATTTATTTAACCGATACTTTCTCATTCGCCACTTGCTTGCTGTTCACGGCGTATTTTTGTTTGTAGCCGTTTGCGTTATTGTAATGCTGGTATTAACACCTTTGTTGATAGCTACCGTTCTATCGTTACCCATTAATGACTTACCCCACGGCATTGCTAACCTCACACCAAGTGGTGATCAAAATATTTTTAGTAAGTTTAATTATCAGTTTATGCTGCTTTTTCTTGTTATCAGTACCCCGATTATTTTGGCGTTTGAGCGTCAACAGCAACACAGCAAGTTAAATGAAGTCGCTAAACAGCAAACTCAAACCGAACTAAAATTACTCCAACAACAAGTTAACCCTCATTTTTTATTTAATACATTAAATAACTTATATGCACTTACGCTGACAAAATCAGAACAAGCCCCACAGTTAGTGCTGCATTTGGCAGACTTACTACGCTACACAGTGTATGAAGGGCAAAAGTCATCAGTGCCACTAGAAAAAGAGCTAGACTACCTTAAGAATTTTATTGAATTACAAAAAATAAGAAGTGCCAATAAGTGTAAGTTTAACCTTGTTTGGCCATACAATTTTGACGACCTCAAAATCACACCGCTGCTGTTGATTATTATTGTTGAAAATGCCATAAAACATGGGGTTGAACCCGCAAGTGACAAAACACACGTATCAATTGAAATAACAATCAATGACAATGTTTTAACGCTTTATTGCACCAACCCAATACCCGCTCGTGTAGTAAAAAAAGAGCAAGGGATGGGGCTCGTTAATTTACAAAAAAGACTACAACTTTTATACCCTAATAAACATTCACTAATAACCCGTGAGCAGGATGCAATGTGGCAGACAATACTGACCTTGGAGCTGTAAAAATGATAAAAGCCATCATTGTTGATGACGAGCCATTGGCGCATCAAGTGCTACTGCATCATTTAACAGCACACTCCAATATAAATGTGGTAGGCCAATACTATAGCGCTAAGGACGCCTTATGTGTGCTTGCCAAACCAGGCATTGATTTAGTGTTTCTCGACATTAATATGCCAGAGTTAACAGGGCTAGAGCTATTAAAGGCGCTCGCTAACCCGCCGCAAGTAATTATTAATAGTGCCTATCAAGAGTATGCTTTAGCTGGCTTTGATTTAAATGTTACAGACTACTTGCTCAAACCCGTTTCAGCGCCAAGGCTAAAGCAAGCTCTCAGCAAAGTGTGTCAACGTGCACTACCTCTAGAGCACCAGTCCAAAGATATAACGCTTAAAGTAGACCGAGAAAAGCGAAAATTCGCGTTAGACACTATTGAGTATATTGAAGCTTACGGTAATTATGTAAAGTTACATCAAGCTGACTCTTTTACCCTTGCCACAACAACGCTTAAGCAACTGAATGAACAACTAGCAGGTACATTTATACAAATTCATAAGTCGTATTTAATTAATAAAAACAAAGTGACTGCGGTTAATCATGAGTATGTTGAACTAACTACGGGGGCTGTTGTTAAAATTGGCAAATCATATAAAGAACTCTCTCGCACCCTACTTTAAACTATAGGGTGTAACTGCTTTGCAAGGCAAACATGCTCCTTATACGGCCAATGTACTCCCTCACTTTCACAAGTAGCAATAAGTGAAAAGCCATCGATAAACTCACACGCGTGGCGATCAGCGACGGCTTTAAATTCAATAGATAATTGTTCAGCTTTTTTACTTGCACCTGCGTAAATGCTTTTATAACTTCCCACTTCATGAACCTTGGGCGGGCTTATAATGATTATCTTTGGAATTGTTTTACAATGATAAAAGGCTTTAATGGCTAAAATCAACTCCTCAAGCGCTTTGCTAATATCGATAGCAGACAGTGCAAAACGGGCTTTTAAATCATTGGTGCCAAGCGCAATAACAACAACATCAACGGTGTGCACTTCAAGGTAAGGCTTTAAATACTTTACGCCTGATTTATCGCCGCTAAATGGCGGGTTATTCACTAAGGTACGATTAGGCTGCCCAGCTTCAATAACGAGGTGCCCTGTACCCAACAGCTCTGCCAATATGCCCGGCCAGCGTTCATGCGCAGGCAGCCGCTTTCCATCAACGGGTGATGTACCAAAGGTATTGGAGTCGCCAAAACAAAGAATATTCATGTTTAAAATGGGTTCAGCGTATAGCCTTTTTGCTGTAACTGGGCGTGGGCGGTCATTGCTGAAAGCGCCATTTTCACTCCAGGAATGAGTTGCTCAGCCGCCACTTTCATATGGGTTGCCGACTGCCCACAAACATATACCTGCGTGTTATTAGCAAGTAGCTGTTTAATTAAAGATTCGGTTTTATTATCTTTGTTAAAACGCGCTTTATAAACGCTGTTTTCAAGCACATCAACACTGGCGCCACCGTGTACCACTAATGCAAGCTGAATGTTTTCTGGTTTTACGCCGTGAGCCACATGCATATTAATAAAGCGCGCTAGCGAATTAATATGATTATTTTGCGCGCCCTTTTCAGCGCCCTCACCTATATCAAAGACAATTTTAAACTGCGCTTGGCTCAAATCAGATTTATGCTCGGGTACGTTATAAAAAAAACCATAGTCTTTAATCACAGGCGCAGGCTCTGCTGCCAAATTACCAAAGCTAGTTAAAAGAAGGCTAAAACCAGTAAGTAACGTTTTCATACATCATCCTGTTTACTTTTTGTTTAGCCTAACGCTATTTAACCTGATTAACTAGCCTGAACATGTGAATGTGCTTTAAAAGTCATCCCTAAATAATTGAATGTATGTTTAAACATATCCAAAAATGCATCAGGTGCAGAAGGTGATGCTGCATTAGACAAAATAGAAAACTGTTTTTGGCGTAAGGTTCTTAGCTTAGGTTTTAGCGTTTCATCATCCATGTAATCGGTAATTCTATCCATAAACGCTTTCATTTGTGGCGTGGTGTTATACCAATAAATAGGTGACGCAATTACCCAATGCTCAAAGGTAAGTAACTGTTCAAACAATGTATAAAAGTCATCTTCTGGGTAGTTTTTGTCATAACGATAAGGCGTGATAACAAAGTCATCGATGCAAAAGCCTTGCCCGCCTTCCTTAGCTATATAATTGTTGACTTGTGTACTGGTGTTACCTGATTTACGCGCACTTGAAAAAATTATGGCTGTGGTATTCGTTGATTTTTCTTGCATTTGCATCACTCCTTTTTTTATGATGGAGCAAAGCTTAAAACCTCAAGTTAAGTTAAGGTCAATAAGCAATAACCATATTTTTGCAAACAGGACGCATACCGATGACCGTACAACAAAAAAAGCTCACCGAAGCTAACTTAACAGTGGGCTATGTTGCCAAACGCAGTGGTGTAAAAGTGTCAACACTACACTTTTACGAAACCAAAGGACTAATACGCAGCTGGCGCAACAGCGGCAATCAACGCCGCTACAAACCAGATGTACTGCGCCGCATTGCGGTTATAAAAGCAGCTCAAGCCATGGGGATAACACTGGAAGAAGTAAAACAGACGCTTGCCACATTACCCGACGAGCGCACGCCTACAAAAAAAGACTGGTCAGCACTGTCTAAACAATGGCAAACGCAACTTGATGAACGCATTACGTTTATGCAGCGCCTTCGCGAACGCGTTGATGGCTGCATTGGCTGTGGCTGTTTATCGATGGAAAAATGCCCTATTTATAATAAAGACGACTACCTAGGTGAAAACCAAAGTGGTGCGGTGCTATTAGAAACAGACGGGTAGCAAAAACCAAGTTCAACCTGGCTTTCGTATTGAAAGTATTGCGAATAGTATACTTTCCCCCATCAAAGCACCTAAATAAAATCTCGTGTAAACACATTTTTAATAAAATTTTATGTTATAAATTGTTGTTAACTCATTACAAACTAACGTGGCCCGTCGGGTTCAAAAAGAATGCTTATTCGTGCTTATCATTTAAAAGCCCAATTTACGGTATACCACAGGTTAATTGAAGAAATAATTGTTTGGCTTTGTATTTCCAATTTAGGGTTTCTTTACGTTCAGGTTCGGGTGTCCAGCGTTGCCACGGTTTGGTGATTTCTGGCTGGGGTGCATCGTTATACCAGTCTATTTCGCAGGCTTCTTTGTACAGCTCATCATAAATTTCAGTTTGTTGTTTAAAGCTCATATCACGCCAATATACCTCTGGACGATTGTTGTGCTTATCAAACTCCGCGGTGATTGGGTCAAGGTGCCGGTAACCTTCATATTCTGGAATATCTGGTAATGGCTTGCTGTTATCCATAAAGCGCACTAAGCGCTCCCAAAATAAAAAACAGTAGATAGGGTTTTGTGCAAGTTCAGTGACCACTATGGTCATTTTGGTTTGTGGATATTTATCTCTGTCTTTGTGCGATATCACTGGGAAAAAAGCGCGAGAGCCTCCTTGGTCGGTGCTTTGGTTTACCAATACACATTTCATATCACGCCAATTAAAACAGCAATTACCAAACTCATCTCGCTCGTCACAACCGAGGATATCAAAGGTATAACCCACTTTGCCTGTAAAGCGGTCAAAATAAGCTAAATTAAGTGTTCTTATCCTTCCCCAAACCGGCATAAGGTTTAAAAATAGTAAATTCCAGCCCAGTACCAAGTATAAAAACCACCATGAAAAAGGTTCACCTGAAAAAGGTGCGACCAATAAAAATAGTGCAACAACCAAACTCCCAATAACCCCTAAAAACATGGGCCCTAAAGTTAACGCTCGCCACCCATCGTTACCACATGAATGTACCTGAAAACGCTGTGAATCATTTAAATATATTTTTTTTCTTCAAATAACCAGTGATGCAATAAACACACACCTTTAAATTTCTTTTCTAATTCAAAGTCGAGCTTTCCCTTAAAAAAATGATTAAAGATTGTTTTGCGTGGTAAAGCACCACCCAAATATTTCAATATACTCATAGTGTTCCTTTCTTAGTAAACCTAGGCAGCACTTGTGCCACCTAGGTTTGAATTCCTTTTCTAATTGTTAACATATCATGGACCCTGAAACTGAAGCCGTTTCACGGAAAGCCGATAAAAAGTTGAACCAGTAAACGCTTTATTTTATATTTCCACGTTAATTGTTCTATGCGCTCAGGCTCTGCTTTCCAATGCTGCCAAGGTTTGATTATTTCTTCCTGCTCTCTACCTTTTAGCCAATCAAATGGAAAAGCATCTTCTAAAATTTAGTCCCTAATTTCAATTTGCTGTTCAATTGAAAAGTCTACCCAAAAGTCTGGAGGGCGATTATTTTTTTTATCAAACTCTGCCGTAATTGGATCTAAATGGCGGTGCTGTTCGTATACAGGCACATCGGGCAATGGCTTACTTAAATCCATAAAGCGCACATAACACTCCCATAATAAATAACAATGGACAGGGTTAGCTGAAAGCTCTACGACTGAACCAGTTACTATTGTTTTAGGGTACTTCTCTTGGTCTATATGACTAATTTCTGGAAAGTAATTCATCACACCCGGCGCGCCCATTTTCGAGGTTAGCCTGCAAACAATCTCTTCCCATCTAAAGCAATAGTTACCTAAGTCATCTCGTTGTTCACAACCTGGTATATCAAAAGTAAACCCGACCGTTTGGTTTTGCCTGTCAAGATACATCACCCTATCAGGTATATACCTAGCAGTTATTGGGAGTAAATTTAAGAAGAATAAGTTCCAGCAAAACGTAACAAGTGGTATCCACCACTGAAATTTTTCACCTTCATCATAAAATGGAAGTGATAAAATACTAATTAATGTAATTAAGCTTAATACAGCTCCAATGGCCATTGGACCGAATAATATGGCTTTTATAGGGTTATTACCACAAGGGACAAGCTTGTATTTTTCACGCTGATTTTCATATACCTTGTTCGTATCAAGCCACTCATATAAAAACACAGGCCTTTAAATTCGTGATATATATTTTTTATACTACGATATTCAAAAAAACGATTAAACTTCGTTTTCTTTGCCATTATTCCAACACCAAGGTAATTATTTTTTTGCATCAGGTTCCTTTGCTTTAATAAACCTAGGCAGCATATACCGCCTAGGTTTGAATTCCATTTTTAATTTTTATCAGAATCCTAGTTGCATGCTATACATAAAATCATCTTTTAAGGTATTCCCATAAACAACTGCAGTGCTAAGCGCTTTGCTTTGTATTTCCATGTTAGTTTTTCGATACGCTCAGGCTCACCTTTAAAATGCAGCCAAGGTTTGGTTATTTCTTCGTTCGGTGTCGCTCTGAGCCAATTAAAATGCGCAGCCTCTTTATTAAGTTTCTGCCAAATTTCGACTTGTTGAGCAAGCGAAAAGTCGCTCCAAAAATTATTGGGTCTGTCATTTTGCTTATCAAATTCAGCGGTGAGTTCATCAAGGTGGCGGCAGTTTTCATACTCAGGCACATCAGGCAGTGGTTGGTTGTTATCCATAAACCGCACTACTCGTTCCCAATATAAATAGCAGTTCATCGGGTTATTTGAGTTATCAGGCACTTGAACAGCTATTTTAGTCTCAGGGTATTTATCCTCATCACTATGACTAATAAAAGGCACAAAGCCCATTACACCCGGGCGTGTTGCCACAATATCAAGGTGGCATACAATATCAGCCCATTTAAAACAGCAATTACCCAGCTCATCACGCTCTTCACAACCGGGTATCTCATAGGTAAAGCCGACTAACTGTTTTTTTCTGTCAAAATATATTTGCTTTTTAGGGAGGTAACTCTCTGTTATTGGTAATAAGTTAAGAAAAAACAGGTTCCAAGAAAAAGTAAGTGCGGGCACCCACCAATGATAAGGTTCATCCGAATATGTCATCACAATACAAGATAGTAATAGTAACAAACTTAAAACAAAGCCGATTATGATTGGGCCAAACAATATAACTCTAATTGGGCTATTTCCGCACATTTCTACTTTATATCGTTCAGGATGTTTTTGTATTTCTTTTTGCTTTCTTGCAGGTAAATTATATAAATAGCATAAGCCTTTGAATTTATCCTTGAGGCTATTTAATCTCTCAGGGTAAAAAAAACAATTAAATCGCGTTTTTTTACTCATGATATCAACGGCTAGGTAGTCATTATTTTGCATTTAATATCCTTATTGTTTAATCAACCTTGGCACTTTAAAGTGCCTCAGTTTGAATTCCTTTTCTGATTGTTAACGTATCATGGACTCTGAAACTTAAGCCGTTTCACGGAAAGCCGATAAAAAGCTGAAGCGCAAGGTGCTTAGCTTTATATTTCCACGTTAATTGTTCTATGCGCTCAGGCTCTGCTTTCCAATGCTGCCAAGGTTTGATTATTTCTTCCTGCTCTCTACCTTTAAGCCAATCGAAAGGAAATGCTTCACTCAGAATTTCCTCTTCAATTTCTAATTGCTGCGAAAACGAAAATGAGGACCAAAACTCATCAGGCCGATTATTCCTCTTATCAAATTCAGCTGTAATGGGGTCTAAATGGCGGTGTCGTTCATATACCGGCACATCGGGCAATGGCTGACTTAAATCCATAAAGCGCACATAACACTCCCATAATAAATAACAATGTACAGGGTTAGCTGAAAGCTCTACAACTGAACCAGTTACTATTGTTTTAGGGTACTTCTCTTGGTCTATGTGGCTAATTTCTGGAAAGTAATTCATTACACCCGGCGCGCCCATTTTCGAGGTTAACCTGCAAACAATCTCTTCCCATTTAAAGCAACAGTTACCTAAGTCATCTCGTTGTTCACAACCTGGTATATCAAAAGTAAACCCGACCGTTTGGTTTTGCCTGTCAAGGTACATCATCTTATCAGGTATATACCTAGCCGTTATTGGTAGTAAATTTAAGAAGAATAAGTTCCAGCAAAAGGTAAGGACTACCAGCCACCAAGGAAATGGCTCTTCAGAATACGTTGCGACAACACAGGCAATTAGTAATAGTAAACTCAATACAGCACCAATGGCCATTGGACCAAATAATATGGCTTTTATAGGGTTATTGCCACAAGGCGCTATTTTATATTGCTCTTTTTTATTCGCGTAAATGCGCCTATCTTGATTTAGCCAACGTCGGAAAAAACATAATCCTCTAAATTCGCTTCCTTCATTTATTATTCGGTGCGCTTCAAAAAAACGATTAAACTTCGTTTTCTTTGGCATTATTCCAACACCAAAGTAATTATTTTTTTTCATCAGATTCCTTATGCAATTGCTAAATCAGGTGAGGTATTTTCAATTGGCTTTTCAAACGCATCAAAATCTATCGGTAAAGTTAGACTTTCGTTGTAAATAAGTGTTGATGTTATTTCAACATCAAACACACTAATGTTCGGTGATTCAATTTCAAACTCATAGGTGGCTGCATTTAAGCTCAGGCTATTTTCATCAAATTCAGATAAATACTCTTTAGTGCCTTCAACCCAGGTTGCTTTTTTATAAACATTTAACGTTGTTGGATGCCTCCATGAGTATTTTACATCTAATAGCAACTCAGATTTACCTACTATAAACATTGGTAATTCAACTTTTACTGTATAATAATTACCACCATCAAAAAAAGTAGGAGTATTAACAGTCACCTTAGGCGAGAATAATACACTTTGGATATATTTAAAATATTGGTTTGGGTCTGAGAAAGTATTGTAAATAGCGTCCTCTTCACCAGCAAATACGCCTCGCTTATGTTTGGCAAACGGGCCAAACTTTGCCCATATTTCTAGCTTGCTATCGGTTAACCACACAGCAAGTAAACCAAATACGATAGAGCCTAATAATAATGCCCACCCCCATGGCCCAAGACTTGCGAATAGTATAGTGTGTATACCAAGCCCAATACTGAAGCCTGCTGCTGCAAACATAGCAATACCGGCATCAGTGTCACTTTTACTGATTAGTTGATATGCATCAACCCCTTGTACAACGCCCATGAGTATACCCATAGCTCCAGCAAAACCTCTCAATATTGTTAATTGAGCGTTGTTTGTTGCAAGTATTGAAAATTTACTTACTACATTTTTTAATCTAGATTTTGTTAAGAATTTATTCTCTAAATCTGATGAATACGCTTCCCAGACACTCCCGACAGCAGCTAAGCTAGCTCCAATTAGAGCTACATTTTTAGCTCCTTCATAAAGATCGCCTTTTTTAAACTCTTTTTCATAATCACCATAAGCAACATAACTGCTATAGCCGGTCAAAAATAGTAGAGGGATAGACACAAAACGCCCTGCTGCGAGTGTTATGCGTTTAAGCATATTTGAGTCTAAGCCACGATAATGAAACTCTTCACCAAGACTTCTCGCGGGGCTGTCGAATAATACTTTGGCGGGAATATCATTTTCAGGCAATGTTAGTACATAAGATTGACTGCCAGACATGAGAGCAGCTAGCGTTTTTTGCTCTAATACCATTTTTGCCATTTGTGTCACTAAAGCAATTGTTTGTTTAAATAACCGTTGATTACTGGCATTAATACCATTTAAGAAAAGAGGCTGCTTTAAAGCTTTTGCGACTGTAATAACTTGGTTTGTATTGGTAGAGGTGATTTTTCCTTTTTCTTCAATGGCTTTGATAATATTTCTAAATGCATTACGTTGCTTTTTAGTTTTTAAGTCATTTAATAGCGGATGGCTTACAATATCCATGTTTAATGCAAAACGCCCCTCAGGTACTGCATTTGCTGGGTGTATTTGTAGGTTTTTAAACTGTACAATATTGCGTGACTTGCTAAAACCACCAATTAAATGATGGTACTTAATTCCCTTTTCTGTCAGCTCTTTAACAAAAGTAGAAAACACGCGTTCTTGTAAGCCCAACCACTCATTTAGTCCTTTTGAAACAACATCAAGTACACTTTTGTTTGATAAATAAGCAGGTATAAACGGTAATGCAAGCTCTTCTTTAATTTTGTCATGATCAAACTTTTTAGGATTAAAGCCTTCAACCGTATTGGCTATTAAATCTTCATCATAATCTACGTTTACTAAGTTATCGCCATAGGCGTCAGGGTGTACACAAAACTGCTTACTAAACCAGTTATCTCTAGTTTGTGTTATCTCAAGCACCAGCGCTTTATTGTCTTCAAACTGCTGATCTAAACGGTCAATCAGTTTTTTCTTTTTAGCTTTATCGCATAGCGCAGGCAAATAAGCTGATAGCGTTGTTTTGGGTAAGATAAGTGTGATTAATTGCTCACAAATAAATTCAGCTGCAAGGCCATAACTTAATACGCCAGCGGTGGTGAAATCTTTAACTAAATCTTCCCATTCTGCTGGTGGGTCAATATTAATTTGTTGACTGATCTCATGTAACGTTAACTGTTGAGCTTGGCAATCTAAATAATATAAATCATAGAGTTTTTCTCGCGCATCTAAGTAGCCTTCGACAGCATTAATTACTGTTGATGTATCAGATCCTAATAAATACTTTTCTAATTCCTGCTCAGACACTTCTCCAGCAGCTTTTCGTGTATTTCTGCTTTGTGGGTCTTCTTTTTCAAACGGCTTATGCATCGTTTTAGGTGTGCTGAGCGCCTGCTTTTGCCATAATTTATCATTAAAATACAGCTGGTGAGCGAGCATTGCTGATTTATAAAACCCGTTTGATTCAAGTTGAGTTTGGTGATTTTTTAAAACTTGGCCATAATAATCTGCAGTTACTTTTTGTGCTTGCGCAATACCTAAAACATCATGTATGAAGACGTTTACTTTACCACCTAAAACATCCATATTTTTAATAGAGCCCCAGTTTGGAGCGTTACTTAAATCCAATGATTGCATTCTTTTAGTGCGGTAACGGCTCGCTGTTTGAGTATCATCACACTTGCCCAGTAAGGGCTTTTTGCTAAGACGAGAATCACTTTCATACATGCCACCTAATGCGGTGATATATTCCCAAGACCATTGCACTCGAGAAAAAGCAATTTGAACATCTGGAGCCTGCGCCGCTGTGGCTGAGCCAAATAACCCTATTATTTTACGTGGTAATAAAATATCTTGATTAAATACACTAGTATGTGGCCTGAAATCCTGACTGTGATATAAGGATAAATCAACATCACTCAATTGCTTATCGGCTAACGCTGCAATCTCACGCCACAAAAAACCATTGATATAGATATAGTAATAACCGTATGCAGCATTTTCCTCAGGTAAAGGTCTGAACTTATCCATCGGGATAAATTCAGGCGCACCCGCTTTACTTTTATCTAGTGTGTAGTCTTTAAATACGAGTGGCGTTACTGTTACAAATGTTGGCTTTTGATCAGCTGCTAAGTCTTGTGACTTTAACTTTTTAGCGGCTTTACCAAAAGGAATGCATAACTCTGGGCCAGAGAAACTCTGCAAAAACAGGTTTAAGCTACAATCTTTAGCTTCATCAACAATCCTAGGGGCGTATACATATTGTGTTGTCATTTAAACTCCCTCATCAAAAACTTGATTATTATTAAATGCACCTTGAGTAACGGTGAATTTTCCTTGACCAATTAAATTATTATTTGCGTTTGTTTCTACGATAAAAGCAGCCTCTGCTGGGTCTTCACTTTGTGCACTTAAATCCCTCACTTGCACGCTTAATCCTCTTGGGGCGGGGCCGCCTGATTGCATAAGTGGCATGGGTGGGGTGTTTTTAGAGTTGGAGATCATCGGGTCCCCTTGGCGTACTGCGGGTTTGCCTTCAATTAATACATTAAATGAGCCCATGATAAATTCGGCTTCGCCGTCATTTGTGCCGCTGATAATGCCTTTTTTATCGCCAGGGGAGTCCCCTGAGCTTTGTGAAAAAGTACTTTTTACATTGGCAGCGCCATTGCCATTTATTTTTACTGAACTGGCAACGTCAGTTACGTCACTCGCTTGTGCTTTGTTAGGGTAAGGAATAGGCACTACACTAGGGCCTATTTGAGTTAAGCACACATCAATGGTCATCAATTTACCGCCACTATCGGTGTGTACAGCGGTTCGGCCATTGATCAACACATTTTGTCCTGACACGGTCGCTACCTGTGCTGCCTGTGATTGAGTATCTTTAGTTAGTTGTTCTTGGGTGCCAGCTTCCCAGCCAATGTGACTCGATACTAAGTCTAAGAATGCTTGCGCGTTACTAATGGGCTTATTGACATCCATATTGGTTTGCGCCTCGTTCCATGGCAGCCTAGGTTCGTTTTTTTGGCTATCCCATTGTGGTGGCGAAATAATATAATCAGGTATAAAAATATTTACCATTTCACCAAGGGTTTTCTCACGGTATTTTGGTCTGGCAATCTCAGCTAAAAAGGCGGCGTCACCACTTGCTCTGTCTTCAAAAATAGCGATACCATTGGCTTTACCAAGCGCGCCATTACTGCGAGCACTATTGTTTAGCCCTAACAATGTTGGGTTATTATGTCGCCATGTAACTGAGCCACCGGTACGTACATCAGCGCTCAGCGCATCAATATCATATTGTACACTGCCTGTTTGCTTGCCTGCTGCGGCGTTAATATAAGGCATTAGTTTTCACTCCTTGAAATTTTGACTAGCTGCTCATTAGGTGCATTGAAAATAGCAAACACTTGCTCAAGTGAACGGGTAAGCGGGTTGCATAAAAAACTTTGTGCTAATGTTAGTGCAGCTAATGAATTTGCTGTACCTTGATGACCCAATGTCGTAGCCAGCTCTGCACACTCGATGAGTGGCTGACCTTGTTTATACATTTTTTGGGTATAGGCATACCATTTTTTTTGCCATGCAAGTGATTGATCACCTGCAAATAAGTAATTATCTTGGCTAGTGCAATTTGCTTGGCTTAATTGCTCGCTCAGCGACCCTTCATAAATATATGCATTAAGGCTGCCTTGTGGGTGCACTAACAAGGCGTACCCACCTTCGCCATTTATTACCCCTGGCGGGCCATTTAACACTTGCACTGTGGTTTGTTTGGCTTGCTCGCTGACATACGAATAACTAATGCATGAATCAACAGCGATGACCAAGGTGTCGTTGCTAAGTTGAGTTAAGTCACTTTGGGGCGTTTGCGTATAGAGTGGCACCTGCTCTGGTATAAACTCTGCAAGTAATTCACTGAGTATTTCATCAGAAATAACGGGGTGGTCAATTTCATCAACGGGCAGTAAAAATAGCAGTTGGCTAATACGCTTAGTTTGCCTTAGGGTGGCGATATCTATTTGCTCAAGCAAATGCGAGAGCATTAATATGCAGCGCGTCGACCTATCGAGCTGCGCAAGCTCATCTATTTCAACAAAAATGTAGGGGGCATCTAAACTAATATCACATCTAATTAATGCTTTACTTGGTTTAGAAAACAACATTTTATTGGCCACTGCAGTATACAAGCTGCCTAATGTACAGCCCGCAGCATTTATATGATAAAGAGCATCAAAAGTAAGTTGTGTCATGTTAATACTCTTCACCGCTATTTTGCTCTGAGGCAACCAGTATTTGACTATTTGCGCCTATTTTTTCAAGACTAATATGACCGCGCCAAAGCAGTGAAAAACACTGAGCATCAGAGTCAATCACTAAGGTATCGCAACGCATGGTTAGCCGCTCGCGGGTAAGTGTATTTACCACTTCCACAATTGGTGGCTGGTATGGCAGTTCAATACGTTGTTGTTGTCCGTATTGTTGTAATGGATAAAGGCCAGTTAACTGACACGCCCAGCCTTTGCCAAACTCAGCTGCAACTTGCTGATCAATGGGCGCTGTATTATATAAATCTTTTGGCTGGGCCGCTTTAAACGGATATTTACCGGCCATTAGTGCTGCTTGGTCAATTTCAGGCAAGCGCTCAACTCGTGGCGACCAATGGCTGGGTATAGCTGCAAAACTTGCTACTGGCGTGCTGTGGCTTGGTTTTCTAAGTAATGAGTTAGCGTATTCAATACTTGGCAGTTGCTGGCCAACCGCGTGCTTATTTTTAAGTTTAAAACCACGGCCAATTGGATTTTCTAAGCACGCGTTGCTCTCGTTATTTAGCTCTTTGCCACCAAAGGCATGCAAGTAGTTAATGGCTAAAGGTGTAATAATATCTGGATCTGTGGCGACGGGTCCAAGCAACGAGCGTCGCCAATGACGGGCGCCGATTACACGTAAACGCTTTTTAAACAAAGGTTGCGAAGGCGAATCAAGACCCAACTCAACTTCAATCACGCGCGCGTCTTTTCCTTTAGGAGGATAGGCTGTGCAATTACCATATACTTCAAAGCCGTGCTTAAAAGCCACCTGCTCGTTTACTTCACAAAGTGGTGAGTTATTAGGTTCATCTTGATAATCATCGGCAATAATTATCTCTGGGCCTGGTTCAATCGCGGTCACGTTGCCTTGTTCATCAAATTCATAGCTTTGTTTAACCAGTACAATTTGGCCTTCAGTACTATCTTCTAACCAGCCGCTAAAGGTGCTCGCTTGCCAAGCTGAAAAATTATGCAACATTAACGTTCTCCAACTTTTCACTTAACAGTAATTGCCACTGCGATGCACTTTGCTGAACATGAAATAGACCGCATGCAATACTGTGCTGAAAATGAGGGGCAATGACTCGCTGTACGATAGGGCCAGCTAATTTAGCGAGTTGTTGTGCGCTATTAGCTTTAGAAAAACTAATGCCCATTAATAGTTGCTCACCGCCTTGCATTGCAAAGGCTTGCCTTGCATGCTCAGCATCATCGAGGTTAATGCCACTTTGTGGTTGTGCAGCGTTATTAGCCGTCACTACTGACATTTTTTCAGCTTTAGCAAGTGGCCTATCCGTTAATGTTAACCACGCTGCATAGGCACTTTGCTGAGTGACCGCTATCGCCATTAACTCCATCACTAATGGCAGCGCTTGTTTAAATACAAAATGACTTAAAACAAATGAGCAATACTCTGGATTTGCTTTGCAAAATAATGAGCATGGCTCATACCAACGAGTGTCATTAAGTAAACCTGCCAAGGCGAGTAATTGCGCTTTTTGCTGTTCATCAGCGGTTTTTGAAAACACTTTAAATAGCTTATCACTTACATCATCATGCCCTGCACTATAACTGTTGATCAGTGCAGCAAAGGCTATAGTAAAATCCTCATGTGATATTGCTGCGTGTAATTCACTGGTTGTCAGCGATTGCGAAAACAATATTTTTTTTACGACTTCTGGGGGCTTTTCTTTACCTTCAAGTACGCTGGTTCTAAGCGCTTTTAAGTCTTTTAACTGCCAATGATCCACATTGTGCTGTAACAACTCATAATGTGTTAACTGCTGAGCATTTCTTAACTCATTAAAATATGCAGTCACGTCAGTGATAGAGGTAGCGAATAAATCAGCCGCGACTAAGCTATAGATTTCAAAATGCTCACTGTTATTAAGCGCCAATTCGCACAATGCTTGCCATGTAAGTTCGCTGACTTGAGTTAAATTTTGCCCTGCAAAATAATCAGTTGGCGCGTCACTTTTTAAATCACTTAAAGTATATAAATGATTGAGTAACTGCGTGTCGATCACATTAAAGCGGGCAAGCGAAAATGCCCCTTGTTGCAACAACTTTTGTCGGTGCTTTAACAAAGTAGTTAGTCGTTGTTTATGCAGTTTTATTTTATACACAGGTGCAAACATGGTGCTAATTAAGCCTAATTGGCCAACCAGCCAAAGTAAGATCTTGTTCACTGTTAGCTGTTATGTCTTGCCCTTCAAGCACAATCGTGCCATCTGCAAATACTTCAATGCTACCTTTGGCTGTTTGCAAGCTCACACTTTGCTTTGCAGAAATCACAATGTGTCCTTGGGCATTATTGATCTGCGCAGCTGGCGCCTGCTCTGGTTGTGCAAGTAATGCGGTGACAATAAAACCTTGAACGGTGTGCATTAGTAGTACATTAGCGCCAATCTCTGCACTGCTGACATGGGCTCCTTGAGCAATTATTGGGTGTTCAGCATCATTAATTACTACCGCTTTTATGCGCCCAAAACTATCAATACGGCTAACCGTTGCAAGGTGTTGATCGTTTTTAAAAATACTTTGGATCTGTGCACTCATCACTATTCCTTAGTTATTACTAATTGCACTGCCTTTGACGGCAATATTATTTGCTGACAAAGTGATTGTGGTGGCGTCTATCGTTAAATTACCTCCAGCATCAATCTCTATACTGGCACCACCTTGACTTAATTGAATTGAGCCTTGCCCATCTGCTTTAATGGTGATGTTAGCGCCACTACTAATATCGATATCACCATTAGGTGCTTGTAGCTCTAGGTTTCCATCAACAGAGTAAACACTAAGGTCTTGATCACCTTGTAATTTAAGTTCCTGATCTGCTTTAAGTTCTAAGCTGCCATCGGTTGCTTCAATTCGAGTGTTTGAGGTGGCTTTTAGTGTGAGGTCCGCAGCAGAATTTACTGTGATATCACCTTCACGCGTTTGGATCTGCAGGTTATTTTCAACTCGCGTAGTGAAGTCATTGGCAACTGTAAAGGTTGCATCATTTTCAGCAACAAATTGTAGATTTTCTTTGGCTGAAATTGTTACATCACCCTCTACAGACTTAAGTGTTGCTTGATGAGCGCCATTGGTGGCATCGAGTAATAACTGGTTTTTGTTATTTTTATTAGCGAGACTGATCTTTTCTTCACCACTTTTATCATCCATTATTAAGCTATGACCCGCTTTAGTAACGAGTTTATTTTCGGTTGGATTTTGGCTTGTAACTGGATTTGGTGCATTTTGATTATACAGAGCCCCTAAAATAATCGGTCTGTCTAAATCGCCATTTTCTCCGCAAACTAATACTTCAGTGCCTTGCGTAAGTGGAAAGTGCATACCATGGCCACTGCCACCATAAGGCTGCATTAAACGCGTAGATTTACTCTGCTGGCCTTCACCATCTTGGTTAAACGGTAATTTAACAATATAATTGCCGTCGTCATCTATCTCTTGCTCTATAAGCGCATTAAAGGTCGAAAACACTCGTCTAGCGGGTAGCAATGGCGCTTTAAACTTTTGTGATGAAGGGATCAGATAGGCCTGGTTTTTATAGGTAAGGCCTTTTACATTAGCACCATATTCTACACCCGATTGCTGGCTTCCTTTGTGCTCAACCCTTACCACCAAGTATTGACCATCATGATCTGGGTGATCAAATATAGAGACTATTACACCTGGGCGGATTGCTCTGCAATCGGTGTCAATAATTAACTGCTCTCGTTGGCAGTCAAAGGCTTGTTGACGTATTGTTGCCAACGAATTCCCCGCACCAGAGTTAAGGTAGTTATCGCCATAGTGGCTATCTTCACCAAAGCCCGGTTGTGATGATGTATTTTGACTCGATACTTGTAAATTACCCGGTGCATTATAATTGTAATCGTTCAGTGCAACACTTTGTGGGTGCATCTGTGCTTGCCTGCTGATGGCAAAAATGCTCTCGCTGGTGCGTACTTGTCCTGAAGGCGGCACGTAACTTAGGTTGATGTCGCTAAAGCGAGCGGCAATATCACTACTGCTATTACACACTGTAAACGTGCAATCACTGTTAGACTCCTCAACAAAACCATATACAAAACCGTATTTTCGCATTAACCGAGTAACAAATTCATAATCGGTTTCGTTGTATTGCACCGTCATTTCTAGGCTAGGGCCACTTGCCTGCATGCTGAATTTTTGCATCGGAAAACCGGCTTTATTAAATACACTTTTAATAATTGCTGCAGGATCCATTGCCGTAAACACACGGTTAGAATGTTGATGTTTAAGTAAGGTTAAATGGGAACTCAGTACGAGCGTATAGTGATACCCTTGATGACTTTTGCCATGGGCGGTAAAACCACTGATCAGGCCTGATATAGTGCGATCAGCCATCGACCACACTAAAATCAAACTGGCATCTTTACCGAGTAACATGTTTGAGGTTAAATGCTCTTGACTTAATACTTGAATATTAAATACAAAATCTTCGCATAAACTGTCATTTGAGGATGCAAAGTCCGTGACTTGCACCATGCCATCGGGTAGCCCTTGTACGGTGACACTAAAGTGACTAGTGCTTGCTTTATGCTCGCTAAATGCGTCCATGAGTCCCATAACTTTATCCTTTTTAAAATTAAGCGTGATCGGCAAACGTAGCAGTAATTTCGTCTTGCTCGTCAACCGTTAACGTTAAAATATCGGGCATATCTTCTTGTGCCATAAACTCTAAAATAGACTTAGCAATACCCGGCAAGATTTGTTGCTCAATCACAGCATTCACCATACGCGCTCCACTATCTGACAGCTGACACTGCTGGGTTAACTTATCAAGTACACTGGCATCAACACGCAATTGCATTTTATGATTAGTCGCTAAACGGTTCGCAATAGCCTCAAGCTTTAAACTCACAATAGATTGTAGAGCGTCTTTATTCAGTGCTAAATAAGGAATAACCTGCATACGCGCGAGCAATGCTGGGGCAAAAAACTGCAATAGTTGCGGCTTAATTAATTCGCTCAATGCACCAATTGTCGGTACTTGCCATGGTGTACCGTCTTCATTAACTGGTGCATCGGTTGGGTTTAGCGCGTCATTAATGGCCTGTTGGTTTTCGGTTTGCTGATCTTGCGCAGATTCTTCGTCATCTTGTGGACTTAAATCAATCACCGTAGGCGGTGTACAAGCATCAATAAGCTCAGCTGAGCCTAAATTTGAAGTCATAATGATCACGGTATTTTTAAAGTCAATCTCACGACCTTCCCCATCACGCATGTTGCCGCGCTCAAATACCTGATAAAACATGTTCAGCACGTCTTTATGGGCTTTTTCGACTTCGTCTAGCAATATGACAGAGTACGGGCGTTGCCTTACTGCTTCTGTTAATACGCCGCCTTCACCATAGCCGACATAACCTGGCGGTGAACCTTTAAGCTGCGATACTGTATGGGCTTCTTGGTATTCGCTCATATTAATAGTCGTTAAAAACTTCTCACCACCAAATAACTGTTTTGCTAAACAACGGGCGGTTTCTGTTTTACCCACCCCAGAAGGCCCAGCAAGTAAAAATACCCCTAACGGCCCCTGCTCGTTACTAATACCGGCTTTGCTCACTCGTAGGCTTTGCGCTATTTTAGCAATACCACCATGCTGGCCAATAACCTCTTGGCCAATCACGTTTTCAAGGGTAATTAAGTTAGTGATCTGATCTTTAACCATGGCTCCCACAGGCACACCCGTCCACTGCGAAATTATTTGTGCCACGGCATCGGCATCAACTTCACTAAATAAGCCATTATCTTGGGTGTTTTGTTCTTTTAGCGACTGGCGAAGACTTAACAACGCAGTGTTGTCTTGACCTTCGTTATTAGTTGCGTGTTTATGCTCGTTAATTTGGCTTAGGGTTGAAATTTGCGCTTCACGGGCTTGCGTGAACTCACTTAGTTTGTCTTGAGCGATATTTAGCTCTTGCTGTAAATAAAGCAGTTTATCCATATCAACCGCTAAGCCCTGCTCGCTTTCTTGCGCTAAACTAGCAATACGGGTTTCGAGGTAGTTTATATGTTCTCGCTCAGCTTCAATGGCTGCGGGGTCAGTAGCAAATGACATTCGTACCCGAGCAGCCGCGGTATCTAATACATCAATTGCTTTATCAGGCAGTTGTCGGCCTGTAATGTAGCGAGCTGATAATACAACTGCTGCTTCAATCGCATCGTCAGTTATTTGAATATTATGATGCTGTTGATACTTATCTTTTAAACCCGCTAACATTAACTGTGCTGCTTGCTCTGTAGGTTCATCCACTTTAATTAATTGAAAACGTCGTTCTAAAGCCGCATCACGTTCAAAATACTTTTTGTACTCGCTCCACGTCGTGGCCGCAACGGTACGCAGTTCGCCACGGGCAAGCGCGGGCTTAAGCAAGTTAGCGGCATCACTCATACCGGCATCGCCACCCGCGCCAATTAGGGTGTGAGCTTCGTCAATAAACATAATGATTGGGGTGGTTGAATTTTTAACTTCATCGATAACAGTTTTTAACCTGCGCTCAAACTCACCTTTAACACCCGCACCCGCTTGTAGTAGCCCCATATCTAGCACTAATAAGCGCACGCCTTTTAGTTCATCAGGTACTTGGCCATCTATTATGCGCTGTGCAAACCCTTCAACAACCGCCGTTTTACCTACGCCAGGTTCCCCCACTAAAATAGGATTGTTTTTACGACGACGACACAATACATCAACCATCATGCGGATTTCGTCGTTACGCCCAAGCACAGGGTCAATTTTACCTTGGCTGGCTTTGTCAGTTAAATCTTCGCAATATTCGTCAAGCGCGCTACTGCCTTCGCTTTGCGTTTTGCCACTCGTTTGTTGTTGCGCTTTAGTCGCCGTATTTAAACGTTCACTTGAGTTTTGACAAATTTTATCGAGGTTTTCAGCTAAAAAGCGAGCATCAATTTTATCTAAAAGTGCAGGTAGCTGTAAAACTGGGCTGTAAGGTAATAACTCTGTTAGTGAGTCAATTAACGCTGCGCCATTGATCCAATCGCCCTTGTGTTGCACATTGGCACTTAGCCAAGCGCGCTCCAACCATTCGTATAAACGGCGTGAAAACACCGGCTTACTTTGGTTTCCCGCAGGTTGGCGATTTAAAAAATCCAGTAGTTCATGCCAAACGGCATCTTGATTCACATTAAAAAAGTGAAAAATTTGCTCTAAATCACCATTACTGCCTTCTTCCATCAACTTAATTAGTAAATGCTCAGGCAGCACTTCAAAGTGACTTCGGCTACTAGCAAAACCGGCTGCTGATTCCAGCGCTGTAGCCGTGTGACCGTTTAGTTTATCTATAAGTTGTTTAATGCCTTTTGCATCCATTGTTTTATCCTTAAATCCTGTTTATTACTAATGTTGATACTGAAGATGGGTGTAGCTGTGTATGCTGATATTTGCCGCTGCACTGCCTAAGTAACTGTTATGACCCAGCACGAGTGGAGAGCGACCAATGGCTTGTTGCTCTACTGCCTCATTTGCAACTTTTATTTGGCAAAGCCATTGCACATTGCTGGGTAAGTGAGTACTCAACAATGCGGCCATTTTTTTGCCCTGCTCGTTTTGTGGGTTTAATTGCATAGCCGTTTTGCTATCTACTGGGCCAATTGCGATGGTTAAAATACTACCACTCACCAATACCTTACTTCCCAACACCACAGAGCCACCGAGTACCATTTGTGAATCTTTACCAAAGGTGCTGGGGCTGTCTACTGTTTGCCAATTAGCGCGAGTGTCATCAACCTGTAGTTCATTTACTGCAAGAGTATGTTTTAGTAATTGTGCCAATCCAGCAGCACTGGTTTGCTTTAAACTGGCAATACCACATTGTACTTTTTGCTCAGTGCTATTTGATAAAATAGACTCTACCAAATGATCAAATTGAGCAGCTCCACGCCCTGCTACGTTAATTTGTGACTTTTTCCAAGCCTGAAACAATTGGCAATATAAGATATGATTAAACATATCTAAAAATTGCCTGACTCTGTCGCCACTTTCATCATCACTGGCAGCTTGCTCTAACAAATAATGTGGCATAGGTGCATCAACACCATACAAGCCCAAAAAGGAGGTCGAGAGACTTAACCGGCCACGCCCTTGATTATCCAAAGTGCAATCGCGTACATCCGTAGCCGGAAAGCCAAGCTCTTTGTAAGGCTTAAACATCACCCGCTCACTAATGCCTTTTTCAAGCTCTTTAGGCGTAGCCCAGTATTTCTCGATTAAACTCATGGCTTTAAATAAATTGAACTGCCATGGTTGCTCAATTAATTGCTCAATCGGTTTTGGCAACTTTGCCCACACAGGGTGATTAACCGCGCGATCATGCACACTCATAGCTGATAACTCTTGCCTGGTTCTATGTCCCAACACCAGGTTTTATAGCTGGGAATTGCATTAACACGCGTTTGCACACTTTCATTAATTGGTGCGTACATTAAAAAGAACTGATGCAACATATTACAAAAATGATAAAGGTCGGCATCGCAAACAAACTTGCTTTCATCAATATCGAGCAGTACATCAACCCCTTTTATAAAAATGCCACGCTTAATTTGGCTAATTGGTGTAGCGGTTATTTTTTGAATACTTTCGATACGTAAGCGATTTTCAGCTTTTTGAGACCAATCAAATAATGCTAGTAACCTCTTTAGTTCAGTAACCTGTGTTATCTGCGAAAACTTAACATTCAGCAAGCTTATTAATTGCCAGTGTTTAGGTTGCTCAGGGCTTGGTAAATAATTAGTGGGGCGAATAACGTTTTCAACATCAGCAATACTCGGCATATCACGGCCACCTAAGTTAAGCTCCCCTTCTTGCAACAGCTGGCGTGGCCAACCAGCATTAAATACGGTTAAATCAACTGAAAGCGTTTCTTTTTCATCATTCAGATTAAAAGGCAATTGTAAATAATGCGTGGGTGCAGCCGCACCAACGTCTTTGGTGAGCACAGTAAATAGTTTTTTCTCATCTTCAAATACACTTTGGTATCGTGGCGTATAATCGTAGGTTTTACCGCTTAATGAATTACGACCCATTACAGAGTCAACGGTATAACTAAAAATATGATCACTTCGGTTTTGATCTGCTGTAATCATATAATCAGTTCTATTAGGTTCTATTTTTATTGGCTCAGCAGCTTGTGAAAACAAATTGACCGCAGGTACGCAGTTTAATAATATATTTTCTTTAGATAGTTGATGCCCCGGCGGTAATTTGCTTTCTCCTCTAAATACGATTTCAAAGCGGTCAAGATCATCTGCAAATTTAATATCAGCTAACCCAGTAAAACTTAAAAAATAAAAGCGGTCTTTAGCATTAAAATAATCAAGTAATAGTGCATAACCCGGGTGACTTTGATCTGCATTGGGTAGCAATGCGCCATCAATATTTAAATAAGTTGCTGTGCAGCCTTTAACTTTAAGTTTTCTGTTATGCTCAAAATGAGCTGGGCCAAAATCTAGCTCGGCAAATTTATCCGCCGTTTGCAGTAGTTTAAACAACGAACTACATAACGGAGTGTCGCCACGCAAATAAAATTGCAAGTTTGAAAAGTCATAGTTCTTGCGCTCACCTTGGCACACAAATTTAAGGCCAATGCGTAATTCAGCCCCCAAATGAGATTCTTGATAGCGAACATGTTCAACATCTAATGGGGCTATCATTAGGTCATGCGTGGTAGTAAAGGTAATGTTTTTATGATCAACCACCGCATTTTCAGCTTTAATGGTTAAGCCTTTTTCAATTAGGTGCGTTTTCTGCATAGCCAGTTTAGGACTAAACTTAACCACAGTACTCGATGGGTAGTAACTGAGTAATATTGGACATAATTGACGTAATACTTGCTCTGATACCTCGGGAACCGATTCATCTAAACGTTTTTGAGTGTGCGCGGTTAGGTACGCCATCCCTTCAAGTAAGCGCTCTATATGTGGGTCTCGGTCTTTTAATGCATCAATATTTAGCATGCCTGCATGCTCAGGATAATATTGTGCAAATTGCTTACCTGCCTGCGTTAATAAACGCATTTGTGCATCAAAGTACTGCTGCATAAGAATATCCTTATAATTACTCGCCGTTTCTAGCGTGCTGCATAACATCAGCCTTACCACCAGATTCAAACCGTGTGTTTAGTTTAATACTGTGCCCGGAGGTTAAAAATGCCTGTATATCGAGTCGAATAACGCAGTTTTCTTCGCGTATTTCCATCGGTATCACATTGGCATAACGCACTCTAGGTTCGTACTTTTCAATCAATTTTTTAACCTCAAACGCCAATGTATGTTGCGAATAAGGTAAACCCTCATAAATATCTTCAACATCAGGTAAACCATAATCGGCTAAGTGCTTTAATACGCCACGACGAGCGTTTAAAAGTTCATTTAAATGATTACAGACACTATTTTGCTCATCAGTTTGAAAACCCTGATGACCATTACGAACGACAGGTTGAGTTAAAAAATCGAATAACGCCATGAACTACCTCGAATAAAAGGATATGCCTAAGCATATCCTTTGAAATATCTAACTTATCGACCTTCAGTCCATGAGTCAGAGAACTCGATGTTGCCATCAAGGTAAGTCCAAGTAATGCGCTTGTAACGTAAACATACCGTTTCAAGGTGCGGATAACGCTCCTTGTCTAAGTCTTTTACATTGTGCATTGTTGGTGAGATTGACGTAATTTTTACATCTTCCAACTTGTGGCAGAAATACTCACGTTCAGTCCCTGTGTCATCAATACGGTACCATTTAAGCTCAAGTTGCTTAAGTGTTTGACCGTTTGAGCACGCTTTATACAAGTATGGTGTAGATGCATCTACCGCTTTAGTAATTACAAACGGTTCGTGCTTACGAGTACCTGTAAGTTCACCTGTGTCGTTATCTGTAGGGATGCGAAGTTCATGATCAAAGTGTAGGATCTCAATTGAACCTTCACGCTCTGCAACAGTTACAGAACCTTTGATATCATTACCTTGGTCATCCTTTAACCACATATACGCTGGAATTGCCATTTCATTATTCTCCTTTTAGAATGAAGTGTTTCCTGTTAATGGCATTGGCATAAACAACCTTGTTTATGCCCCCCAAAAAGCCCGATGCTTCATGCCACTGGGGAACATGTCCCAAGTTGGGTGCAACCAACTTGGGGCAATCTTTTCCATCTACATTTTTACACCAACCAGCTACTCACCAAATTGACGTATTTACACTTTAAAAGCCTGCGTTAAATGCGTTTCATCGGCGGCTTGGCAGTTCATTTTTCGCCAGGCATTTGCCCTACTAATGCTAAGCGCACATCAATGCCTTCTACTTGGAAATGCGGCACAATGTAAGTACTCACACGGTAATAACCCGGGTTACCTGGGATCTCAGCAACGGTTACTTTGGCATCTTTTAATGGGTGCGTTGCAATTAATGACTCATCTGGGTTGTTCATTTTAGTTACGAGCGCACCTAACCAATCATTAAGCTGTTGTTCCAATTCATGGCGTGGCTTGCTTGAACCTATGTTCTCGCGTTGTAATACTTTTAAGTAATGTGCAATACGCGACACCAAAAAGATATACGGTAAACGTGAGTTTATACGTGCGTTTGAGGTTGCTTCAGGCGTTTCAAGTACTTGTGGCTTTTGCGCACTATTAGCAGAGAAGAAACACGCAAAATCAGAGTTTTTATAATAACTAAGCGGAATAAATCCTTGGTTAGCAAACTCAAGTTCTTTAGTCTCTGAAATAAGTACTTCTGTTGGAATTTTAGTTTCAGAGCCTTTACCTGCTTCAAATGAGTGAAGTGGTAAGTTCTCAACTTTACCGCCTGATTGTGGACCACGAATATTCACTGCCCAACCATTATCATGGAAGCTACGAATAATATTAGCGGCAAAAGCAAACGTTGCATTGCCCCATAAATAACGCTCATGGTGCTGGCTATTTACGTCTTCTTGGTAATTAAAGTTACGCAGTGGGTTTGTTTCACCATACGGTAAACGCAGTAAGAAACGCGGGAAAGCTAAGCCAATGTAGCGTGAATCTTCTGACTCACGGAAGTTTTTCCAACGTAAGAATTCAGCACGTTCCATGTATGAACCAATATCTTGAATTTTAGATACTTCATCCAATGACTCTTTTAAGAAAAACTTAGGTCCTACGCTGCCCATAAACGGGCAATGTGCCGCGGCTGATACACGCGAGATTTCTTGCAGTAATGACACATCAGGTGCAGAGCAATCGAACTCAAAGTTAGACACCATAGTCGAAACTGGCTCACCACCTGGGGTATCGTAGTCAGAGGTATAAACATGCTTGTACAAAGCCGATTGTGTGGTGTCTGGTGCTTCTTCAAAGTCATCGCGTAACGTTTCTTTATCTACATCAAGCATTTCAATCTTAATGTTAGCGTTATTAGGCGTGCGGTTAATTAAGTAACGCAGTGAACGCCATGCCGATTCCATTTTTTGAAAATTCGGATGATGTAAAATTTGGTCCAGCTGTTGTGAGATAATAGTGTCTACTGTAGCGATGTAGTCATCTAATAACAGTTTATCTATGCGCGTAACATCTTGGCCACTGTTACCCGCCATATCTAAAAATACATTAATAGCCGCTGTTAATCGCTCATTTGCACGGGTTTCTGCTAGGTTGCCGGCATCACGAAACGTGTCTAATTTGATTTCATCAGCAACAGGTGCAATATCCACCATATCACATAAGCTTTCGTAGGTTGAAGTGGGCGCTTGCTCAACACTGTGAGATGCCACATTTAATTGTTCTTGCATTGACATGATAACGTCCTTATTCAGCCAGTGGTTGTTTTTCGTCTTCCGACGCAAGTGGAGCAATTTCGTCAAGCTTGGCTTTTAATTCATCAAGCTCAGGTTGGTTTTGCAATACACGTTCAAGCTCTTTACGCAGTGATGAGTTATCAAGCAGGTTTGATTTCAGGTCACGTAATAAGTTACGCATTGCCATCATTTTATTAAGCTCAGGTACCTGTGCTGCGACTTGCTCAGGGTCAAATGATTTAAATGAGTCAAACTGTAAATTGACGTTAATTTCGCCATCACCCTTGATCTTATTTGATACCTGAAAATTGGCTTTTGGTGCCATATCTTTCAGTACTTGCTCAATATTATTTTTATTGATTGTCACGCGTTCACGTTCAGCAAGTTCTTGCGTGTTTTGACCATTTGAGTAGTCACCTATTACCAGCATTTTTAGTGGTAATTCACTTTTTTGCGATGCCCCATCAGTATCAAGCTCTAGCGATATATTGATCCGAGCTCGTGGGATCTCTTTTTGAAATGTATCTGTCATGTTTTTTCCTTTGCAGTTTGTTTGCTAAATTCCAATTAGCCTTAACCCATTAGTCAGGCTCTTGTTACTAAATCCAACTAATTGCTTTCGCTGGATTAGTCACCATCATTCGCTGACTAATTTGCTTAGCAGCTAAACTCATTTCATCACTGTCTGTCTGCGACAGATTGGCGTAACATTGCTTGGCGAAACGCCATACTTCCATGCAAAAATGTTGTTGCCATTTTGCTAATTGAAACGTTTCAATTTGCTCAAGTAATTCAGTTAAAATTGCCAATGCATGTTCGTAATGCTCAGCTTTGAGTAATAACTTAGCTCGTAATAATTGACTTTGCGCAAGGTCAAACCCTGTAGGGGTACTCAATTGCTCAACCTTGCCAAGCGCTTGGCTTAATTGCCCTTGTGCTACATCGTCTGCGAGTAAAGTGTACTGCTCTTCAAATACATTGTTTTGCACCGTATTTGTCTGCTGGGTTTGTCCATTAGCTATTTCAAGTAAGGTCTCTTTACTGGCTGGGCTGCATAACCCTGTGCCATCGTCATAGGTCAAACTGGTTAATAGTGGAAACTGACTTGTTAAGTTAACTAATTGCTGTTCTAGCCAATGACTCAATTTAGCTTTATTTAATTGCTTCAATGCACTTAATGCGAGTAATTGTAAATTAAGATTAAATTGCATCGCCCCTTCCATAAACAACCCCTCTGCAAGTATTAATGCTTGCTCAGGTTGCTCACTGGCAAGGGCGTTTTCAATCGGGGCAAAAGCAGCCGCTCTTGGCGCGGGTAACCGAGTTTTCCCATTTTCATTAGCAGGAACTTTTAGACCAGACCAGCGGGCTGCCCGCGATAATTTAACTACCCGTTCTAAGTTATTCTGCTCTTTATCAAAGTTAAGCAATTCACGTATAGCTGCTAAATATGCCGTATCGTTTGCCACATCGGCTACATTAATTGCTGTATTAGTATTGCCATTACTAAGCGTCGATTTAACGGCGGTATCAGTGGCAATTGTTTGTTCAGGGGCTGCTTCTGTGGTTTTTGAACTTGGTGCTGGCTCATCCTTAACGACAGGCTTAGGAACGGGGTTACGTTTAATTTGTTCGTTATTCCACTCATTTAGCGTAGATAATGGGCCTGATTCACTATCAAGTGCAGGCACTGAATGCTGGTTATATTCACTAAGTACTTCAGCCAGTTCAATCCATTGTTCAGGGCTGGTTGAATGTGCTTGCGCAATTCCTTTTAACCGTTCTTGTTGCTGTAAAAACCAAGTATTTACAGCACTACGCATACGCGCTTTTAAAGGGTGAACTTGATCAGGAAAATCAACTAGAACTTTATTAAATAGCTTAATTGAATACGTTAAACCAACCACCCCAAACTCACTCGTTGCTGCAAGGCATAAATAGCTCACTAACCGTAAATCTTTACTTTGATTTTGTAAAAGATCCGTGGCTTGAATAAACATAACTTTAAAATCAACTTCGCCTACCCCAGAGGACGATGCTTTTAAGCTCTTAAAGGTTTCTTCATACTTTAAATCTTCACCGCAAATTAACCCGCCTTTGAGTGGTGCGGATAGCTCATCAAGCCAGAGCTGCCAGCTTGAGTGGGTGTGTGGATGTGTCATATTCATGCTTTACACCAACGTCTTAGCGCATCATAAACACTCATATTATCCATATCTGCAAAATTTCGACTGTACTCGCTTGACGCTTTATCTAACGCCAAGTTCGTTAGATCTATGATATCTTGAGATTTGATATCGTGCTGCCACACAGATCCAAAGTAGGATGCGGGAATAGGTCGGCAATAAATAGTCAAACTTGGCGCATGCTGCTCACAGCCTAACTGATAAAAAAACCATGGTTGCCAATTATGATCAGCGACAACCGACGCCACCAAATGCAACCAAAATCCAGCGACTAACGCACTTTCATGGCTAAACTGCGGCATGGGTAAACGAATACCAAATTGACTGCGCAAACAGCCCCGATTAGCGATTGATTTTAAGACTTCTGAAAGCGACTCAATTAAAACTGCACGGCGATGTAAATCATCAATACCTAAGTGTTGCCAAATTACACTCATGGGTACCAATCGTAATTTATCAAGCTCTTGGTTCAAGTTAGGTTGCTGCTTTAGGGCATCAGCCACTTTATTAAATGCGTGTGCTTGTTCAGCCATTGCCGTGCTTGACGGCGCATCAATAACACGGTCATTAACACCGATTAAGTGTTCAATCACATGACTTGCAAATAAGAATAAGAATGCAGGGTGTCGCTTATAGGTATCTACCCCACTATGTATAAATGAGCTAAAAGGATAAAACCTGCCGCTGCTGTCTTGGCTCGGCTGTAAAACCCCAAGTAGGCTACCATCATCACTATTACCCGAGATGAAAAACAAGGATTTAACGCCGTGCAAAGCTGTCGTATTATTTACCTTCCGGCCCCTGTTAAGATGCGCAAACCCTTCTTGTAACCAGTGATCTAATGCCACCGATTCACGTGATGAAATATTAAGCTTAACAAAATCTGGACGAACAGGTGTTTTACCCATGTAGCCAAAATTAAACTGCTTTACCAGTGTTGGGGTTTTCTTTTTTGCAAATAAGTTAAACATTAATCGCTCCTACTGAATCGCACTATTATTTGCGTTCGCAAATTGTGGTGAGGGAGAAAATAATGAATTAGGTAGTGCAAAAGACGCCAGCATATACTTTGAAAATATTCCGCTGTTACGGCCTGATTTTAAAGAAAACTGTACTTTAAACTCATGGTCAGACTTATCTTTTAATTCCCACGTTGCTAAGAATTCAGTGCCTTTGATCCATTTAACATTGGCATTATTAAGTACTTTAAGTAACGCCCATGGACCATCTTGCTCTATCGATATACGGTTGCCTTTGTTGTCTAAGCCATACAGCACTGCTTTTTCAGCGGCTCCTCGCCCTGGCCATGAAAAATTACGCCACTCTTCAGGCTCATTTCGGTAGCGATAACCTTGCTCAGAAAAACCGAGGAATGTTTCTCTAATGCCACGTTGCGGCACTGGCATCATTTGGAAATTAAAGCCCGCAGAATCAGCCCCATTAGCAAACAGTGAGCGTGAAACTTTATTCGCCTTAGTTAAGCCACTTAATAGATCTTTATTAAAGCCAATACCAACACCATTCCATAGTTTTTCTTCCCAGACTCCACGTCGCACTTTCATAAATGGTTTTAACTGCGTATTGATAAAATTCCATAAAATGCCTGTTTCTGTGTTTAAAAACTCAGACACATCTGCAATAGCTGCATCAGGGCCGGTTAAATTAAATGGATATTTACCAGCAATGCTATTGCTATACATAGTGTAAACTTGGTTATCCCATGCTTCATTTAATTGGCTACGTGCTTTGGCCATAATTGTTGCAATACCAGCTTGTAATGGCGCCTTAAATAACTTATCGAGCGTTTCTTTTGTTTCTGGGTCCAGAGCACGAGTTTGACTTTCAATAATGATCCATGACGACTGTAGAGCATTAGTTTGATTATTGCCTGAGAGTAAGTCTTGAACAAAAATCATTGCTTGGCCATCGTCTTCATTACTTGCAGCCATTGCTTTTATATCAGAATGTATACTACTTAATGCGCTAATATATTGGCCCATATAATCCGAACTACGCTTATTTTCATCAATTTGTGTGAAACGGCGTAAATCGGCAAATCGCGATTCGAGTTCTGGCGCTCTAACTGTGCTAATTTGTGAAAAATCAGGTTTACTACTTATTGCTTGTTTTGCAATTTTACCTTTGGCGACTTTCTTTTGTGCCGCATCAGATGCACCTGCAACAAGCGTTGCAATTTTATCATTATTAGCAGTCACCGCTGACGGTTCATCTGCCAACAAAATATTAGCGTTTACCAGCGCCATTAAATCAATTAGCGGACCGTCATTAGATGAAAGCCTTGCAAAATCGATACTGGCGTCATTTAAATCTCTAAATGCAGGTACCTTTACGCTATTTAAAAACTCAAACCAGGTGTTACCGTAATCTTTAAAGTAATACGCACGCATCGCCTTTGCTAAAGTATCAGCTTGCGCTTCGTCTACCACATTCTGGCCTTCTTCATTGCTAGTGCCCATTACCCAGTCACCAGAGAAAACTAAACGTGAAATACGTTTGATCTCTGGATAAACATATTCACGCCAGCCAGCATCGGTATATACATACGGAATTTCAAAATTGCTTTTCAGTACATCACGGTTATTAGCTGACATAAACTGATTAAGCTGCAAAGCTTTTTTACGTTCAGCAAAACTAGTAATTATTTGTTGATAAAGTGGCTGTGCCTCTGGTTGCGTATTTAAATTATTGCGCGCAACGTGAACGGCAGTCTCGTTTAATTGCCAAAACATAATTGAACCTGGTTGTTCAATATCAACACTCATATTGTCTAAGTACAAATCTAATAATGCAGTTAATTGGTTATAAATAGGGGCATCTTCTTTCGCAGATAAATCTATATTGAAGTGCCCACTGATAAAGGTTAGCAATTGCAGCTTCGCAAAGTCAGGCTCTTTATGTTCTGGGTGCGCACTTAACATTAAGTGCAATTTAAGTGCGTCATAATAGGTTTGACGAATACCAGCACGCGCATCAGGGTCATCTGAATTCCACTGACTATCATGGTGTTTTAGCTGTGCAAGCACATGCTTTTGGGCAGGTAAGGTTATCAGCTGATTGAGCTGGTTAAACAAAACCGTTGCAACGCTTTGTTTAGTTTCATCGCCCTCGTAAATACCAAAAATGAAGTACCAAGGTAATTGTTGCTCATAGCTAATCAGTTCTTGATAGTGCTCAAATAAGGCAAGCGTGGCGGCTAGTTTTTGCTCGTCTTTTGCTTTATTAACATTAACTTCCACAATCGCTTTAACACGCGCTTCACCTTGGTTAAGCAATAACTGATTACTGGTATAAGACGTAATCAATAATGCGGTAATAGCTGCAATAGAGGCTAAGCCAGTCGTCACTGTGAGGCCCTTTAACCAACGACCAACTAAGCGTTTTTTTCGATTTCCACGGGTTAAATCTTGCAGTTTAAAAATTACATCGTTGAATACGCGGTTGATAAAGTAACTTTGCGTTATAGTTTCCTGTTTTTGCTCTACAACCACAGCCCCAAATTGATCGCGCACACCATTATTTACTCGTTCAATTGGCGTGCCTTCTTGTGTGCCTGAGGTAAAGTAGACTCCTGCAAACCAAGGTACTTCTTGGTATGGGTTAGACTTGAATAATAAATTTACAAATTCAGTTAGCTTGGTTGAAGCTGATTTAAACTGATTAGGAAAGTCTAAAATAAGCTGTTTACGGTGCTCATTACGCTCACGCGCAACTTTGCCCATACGCTGTTCACATAATCGTGCATACAGCTCTTCCATTCTAAGCTCAAACATTTCAGCGGGATCATTTTGTTGATCTTCACTGATATCAAGCAAGTAAGCGCCCCAAACCTGCTCACGTTCTTTTTCGGTTAAATCGTTAAAAAAGGGTTCGAAACCACTGATAAGATCTGTTTTGGTAAATGTGATATAAACAGGAAAAATAACGCCTAGTTCTGTAATTAACTCTTCAATACGCTCACGCACTAGTTTTACATGGTGACGAATTTCTTCACTGTCTGAGGTTAAAACGTCCGCCACACTTATTGCTACCATCACACCATTGATTGGCAGTTTAGGACGGTATTTTTTTAGTAGGTTTAAAAACGATAACCATTCTTTATTTTCAGATTGCTCTGTAGTGTAACGCCCTGCAGTGTCAATTAAGATAGCTTGATCAGAAAACCACCAATCACAATTACGAGTACCACCAAAGCCTTGGATATGTAACTCACTAGAGTTTGAGTATGGAAAATGCAAACCTGAATTGGCAAATAACGTGCTTTTACCTGTCGCTGAAGGGCCAATTATCATATACCACGGTAATGCATATAGAGCGGTATTTCCACGATAGCCTGCGCCTAAATGTGATGCTTTTAGCGAGCCAAGTGCTTCTTGCATTTTTTCTTTTATTTCATCTAATTCAGCATTTGAGCCTGCATTATGACTGGCCAACTCGGACGCCAATTTATCACCCGAGCGTTTTGTCCATAACCAACGAATAAAAATAAACAGTATAAATACGGCAGTCACAGCACCCATTGCGATAAGTTTTTTGTCGGTTGTATCTAGACCAACAATACGCCCTGCAAACCACACAATACTTAACACAGCAATTAAGCCAATTAACTGTCCTGTTGCTCGCGATGACACTAAACCAAGTAGAAAGTGCACCATGCCGCTTTTATTAACTGTTCCTTGCATCGTATTACCTTATCTCGTCTCGTTGGTTTTGTTTAACTGAGTGAGTACTTCCACTTGATTATTAATAGTTTGCGTACTTTGTGTAGCTTGCTTACTAATCACAAAATGAAAACCTGCAAATAACGCTGCAATCGATCCCAAGCAAATTGATAAAATCACCCAATATGGAATGTTGCGGCCAACTTTCATGGCAAAGCCTTCCGCCGGTACTGCGTTATCTGCGAGCTGTGCGTTCGGAATTCCTTTTACATCTTCAATTTGTGCTCGTACATCAACTATCAGTGCTTTTAATTGCTCAATGCCTTTTACTTTATAAATACCTTCGAATCCCAATTGCAAGCAAATGTAATACACTTCAAGTGCCGCAAATTTATTTTCCCCGCCTGTACGCAATTTAGCTAAACGTTCAAAAAACTCTTCACCTGCACGGTTATTACCAAAAAATTCAAGCTGTAATGGACGAGACATCCAATCCATTCGAAAATGAGCCCCCGAGCTCATAACAAACTCATCACACATAGCTGTTAAGGCAAATTTAACCTCTTGCATCACACTCGTAGTTACTTGCTGGGTATAGCAATTGCGCTCAAATTCATCAAAGCTGTTAATAAGCTGCTCGCGGAATTCATTGAGTTCAAGATCAGTTGATTGCTTTAGTTTCAATGGCGATAATGAGTTAATAACGGGTGAAATACAGGCGACTAGGTCTTGTTCATTGGCGTGTTGTTGCATCATTCAACCTTCATTAATTACGTGCGACAGTGACAATTTCGATTTGCGCTGCTTGCAAACCAAACGGTATAAACAAACTTAATGATTGCTCTTCAATTATCTGCTGCCAAATGTAACCGTGCGACTCAAGGCGGAAATATTCATAGCCACTTTTTATTGCCAACTTATTAGGCGGCCGTTGACAGTGAGTCAATTGAACACCCGCAAGCGCAGAGGAAATCATAATGTCTAGCTTTTCGCTTGCTCCAACCTTTACCTGTTCGCTAAACGTTTCGATCCACTTAGTGTCTTCTGCTTCAAAATAAACCGCCAAGTAAAAATCATTGTTATCGAATATCGCAGAATCGATAGTTGCAACTTGGTAAATTGCGTTCGATACCTTACCCAGCTTGAGGCCAGCCATTTTCTTCGGTACAACGCCTTCGAGTAATTTAGTTAATAACTCGTCTAACTTACCGAATACATGACTCAGCTGCTTGTGTTGATAGGGTGGCACTTGATTGACTAAATCACTGTGTTCAAACATCGAAACAGAGCTAATCAAATCAACCAATTCACAATATAAGCGCTCTGGGTGTACCAGGCTCAAACTTTTTAAGTGATCTAATCGCTTTGCTGACGGTGCCATGGCATTAAGCAATAAAAAGCTATTCATTTCATTGGGGCCAAAGTCAGTCACTGAGCCAAAGTTTTTACGACGATTTAATAAGACACTTACTTTCGCATTGACTAAATTAGCGGTACGATTCAATAGCTCCGTTAAATAGCTTGACGCACTGATATTCAGTAACGGCGGCACAAACAGTTTATTAACACTACAAGAGCCATCTTCTGAACGTGTTATTTTTAAACAAGCCAAGGTATCAAAATAGGTTTTTACATCACTGTCAGTCAGCAATATATATTTAGGGTGCGCAATTAACACCTCTCGATTACGAGCTGCATCATGGTCATCACTCAATTCGATATAATCTGCCTGGTATGCACTTAATTGACCCGATGTCGCATACCCTTCTATATTGCTCACTACTTTATTTGCAGCGATAGCGATATAAATAATCACTTCATCTTGGTTTGTATCAAGTTCAAGCTTTAACTCATCGTGTTGTTGGCGGTCAAACTCAAGTAGACGACCATTTTCAAGTAACAGTTTGAAACTAATGATTTTTAAAAGGCCCCGCGTTAAAGCAGACTCATCAATAGTAAGGTGCTGTATGCCATACAAAAGTGAAGAAGTTAGGCCTTGTCTAGCAATTTGATTTTGCTCATGGTACTCATCAAATAACTGAAAGTGTTGTTGCGCAAGCAATACACCTTCAGCCCAGACGGGTTTTGCAGGGGCTTTAATATTCATTACTCTGCTTCATCCTCATCAGGCAGTTGCACTTCATTATTTGTAATCAATACATCTAATGAAGTTGATAGTTTTACCGGGCCATCACCTAATGGGTGATATGTTTTCCACTTGTCACCTTGGCGGTCTCTAAATAATGCAACAATCGCGACGAAACGTGCATTTTCTGCTTGTTCAAACTCAATATTCGTTTTCTCTGCGGGATTAATTGTTCTCTCTTCTACAGTTATAAGTGTATTTGCCAATACTGATTTATCTGATTTCCAAAGCTCTTCAAATGTGGCTGTTTTGAAACCCTGAATGTCAGACAACTGATACACCCTTAAAACGACAGGAAGAGCTTCATCAAACTGATTTAAATTCAAATTATCTGTGGCTGTTATATCCAACTCTACATTAGTACTCATGCAGCCAGTAATCGACAAAATGAGCAAAGCAGACATTATTCTTTTTGCTAAGAGACGCATTCAATACCTCACCATACATTTATTATTAATTATTTTTTACAAAGAACTTCTTCATAAACGGGACAAATAACACGGTTAAACCTAACCGATGCACAATCAGACCAGCTATTACCTTTAAATAATTTAGAGAATAAGCTAACTGATTTTTTTTCTTGATTTTCGATAGTTAAAGATTTGATTACAACACTGTCAACAGAGGATATTATCTTTGAATTTAATGAGAAAAGTTCATGAATATAATCAGAAATACTTTCATTAATTAAAATAAGCTCGCCATCGTCTTTAGGAGGATTATTAAGAAAGAAGAAAAACTGCTCCATAACGGATTCAGAAAAAACACGGTGCGGGGGAATACCCATTTGATCAAGTAATGACGAGATATTGCACGTCAAGGACCAAGCCAACAAGTAAAGGCTATCAACTTGATTTATAAAGTCTTTTTTTGTCATGAGTCGTCCTTGTGAAATCAAGCATTAACATAACCTTGTTAATGCAACAATACATCTGTCCATAGATTGGGCGCATGATACAAACTAAACAGACATACTGTCAACCGTAGAATGCTCAAAAATACAACTAAAAGTTAACTTGACGACAAATTAATAATAAATGATTGTTTTCCTTATGCGAACAATGATAAAAATAAAATGAATAAACAAAAGGCTAATATCAAAACAATATAAATTAAAAATAAATTTGATAATTTTAATTCCTGAGTGTATTTTACCCCGATAATAGATCCACAAAGAAAGAGCAAAAGGATATGTCTCATTCTCGGTTATTGTTAGATATAAACAATAAAACTATGAACGTAACACAGGTAAAAGGATTTGAACGCCTTAATAGTACATTTGAGTTTTCCCTTATCTTCGATACGCATTCAGAACAGCCACTAAATGATTTACTTCTTCAGTCAGCTTTAATTACATTTGTAAATAAAGACAATTACTTTCGCCACCAATCTGGATTAATAACTAAATCTAATGATTTTGGGCTATACCATAATAAACGGCGCTATCAGGTCATAATAAAAGATAGGTTAAGCACGTTAAAAGACACGACGAATAGTAAGGTTTTTATTAATGTAAATGTCAAAGATGTGCTGTGTCATTTAGCTATGCAGGCTGGCTATTCACAAGGCCAAATCGATTTTAGATTAAGCTCAGCGCTTACAGATATGCCGCAATGCGTACAGGCAATGGAAAGTAATTGGCAATTTTTACACCGTTTACTCTCAGAGCATGGTTTGTTTTATTGGTTCGAAAGTAAAGATACCAGCGAAACGCTGATCATAAGTGACAGCAATCTAAATAGCCCCTATTTAGACAGAGGCATAATACAAGTCAAAAATAGTGCTGGTATGAATAACCAACACCAAGAGGCCTTTGTTGGCTTTATGCACGCCCAAGTGAATGAGTCAATTTATAACAGTGCCACAAGTAGCAGTCACTACGGGCAATTTGAAAATGTAGCCAGTAACAGTCAATCATTTTTTGAGCCCTGCGCTGCAACTCCAGCTCAAGCTAGTTCACAGGCGCAAAACTTTAATAACGCGATGGCAAGCCAAGCAAAAGTCGTCACACTTAACGGTAATGTATGTGATTTATTTGCCGGCTGCTCCATCTCGATAGATGACCAAACAGGTACAGGAACCAGTAGCGACTTAATGTGTATTGCTGTTGAGCACAACAGCGAGCAACCAAGCGACGAAAATAGCCATGACGGCTTAACTAAATACAGTTGCACAGCCCAATTTATTGAACGCGGTACGCCATTTAAACCAGAGCCAATACCTCATCAAGCAAAACCGATGGCGTTTCCTGCGAAAGTAGAATCATTGACAGGCAATGCATTTATTGATGACAACGGGCAATATCGGGCGCGTGTTGATTTTGATAAAGCCGCCCGACCTGTTACACAATCAAGCCCGGCGCTACAAAAACTAGCCTTGTATGCCTGCCAAAACCAGTCCCAAGCCACAGGTTGGCATTTTCCTTTGGTAGGTGACTCAGAAGTTCTCATTGGATGTATCAACAACGATCCTAACCATTCGTTTATTATGGGCTTTGCACTAAACGCTGATCAGCCAAGTGTTGTCACTGCCGCCAACCCAACGCATAACCGATTATTAAGTGCAGCTCACAACGAACTGTTATTTGATGATGACGACCAACAACCAAAAGTCATTTTGCAAACCCTTGCCAGCGAGCATTACCTTGAACTCAACGCCAAGCAATCTGGCCGCCAATTCATCGAATGGATAAGCCAACTCGGCACTATAAACTTGCACGCTGGGCGAGATTTATGCCTAGAAACTGAAAATAACAACGTACAGTTTGTTATTAAAAACAATCAATTCATAGATGTTAAAAATGCAGTATCGCAGCAAACCAACAACGGTAATATCAATTACCAAAGTGCCGGCAACCAAAACATCAACGGTAAAGAAGTCAGCGTAACCGCTGATCAAGAGCTGTCACTCGTCTCTGGCCGTGCAGTTAAAGTTAATGCGCAGAGCGATATACTACTTAAAACCAATAACAGTGACTTAAAGCTCAACGTACCAACTGGCTCAACATTTTTACAAACCAGCGAGTCAATTAACATCACAGGCTCCGGGCAAGGCGATTTAATCATTCATAACGCCGGCGGTGAAATTAAACTCGACAGCCAAGGCAATGCCACCATCATCGCCACCAATGTTCTCACCCTCGACAGCAACATGGTCACCTTTGATGGACCGGTTGATTACGATATTGAAAGCCCTGATACAGCCAGTAGCCCAAGTGCCTCAAACCCGGCCAGTATTAGCCGTATAAATAATGTAAACATTAACGACGCAGGCGTTGCAGCAACGACCGCCAGTGTAGTCGATTTAGAATATGTTTACCAAGACGGTAGCCCTGTTAAAAACGCGCCCTACACCATCACCTTTGATGATGGAACACAAGCTTCTGGCCAACTAGACGATTCCGGCCAAGCGCAATTAACTAATATTCCGAACGGCCAGTTCAGTGTTAAATACGGCGAAGACAGTCGCGATTTTCAGCCCGAAGATAACACCACACCGAACCCGCTTTATGGCCAAATAACCACCGCCGATGCTGTGCACATGATTAATAGCGGTAACACCGCAAAGCTTGAAGAAGCTGGCAATTTAGCCAGCCAAGCCGGCGATTGGTTATGGGGCACATTGCAGGGTGATTTTAATAAAAATCCCAGTACATCACAAATTGTGGTGGGTACCATTATCTCGATGATACCGGTGGTTGACCAAATCATGGATATTCGGGATATTTGTGCCAACGTTATGCTCCTGACCGATGATGATAAATCAAACGACAGTGACGGTTGGATAGCCTTTACCCTGACCGCCATTGGCTTAATTCCACTCTTTGGCTCTGCTATAAAAGGCGTAGGTAAAGTTGTCATTAAAAACAGTGGTGAGTCGATGGAAGCCGCCATTGCAGTGTTACGCAAGCTCGGCAAAGGCGACCCGGTAAAATACTTACGGGAAATAAACTGGCAGGATTTAGGCAGACAGGCCGCCAGTGAAGTAAAAGCCGTAATCAAAGGCTTTAGAGATACCTTACAAGAGGTCTCAACCAGCTGGAAATACGACCTTCTGCTGCCAGACTCTGCCATTGACGGCATGCAAGCCATGGTCAAACAACTTGATGAAGTCACCCCAAAAATTGACCAAGGCGTAAGAAACGCCGCGCAAGAAATTGGCAATCGCGTAAACAAAGCCCTCGATGAATTTGAGCCACCGGCAAGCACAGGTGTAGTGGGCAAACCGAAGAAAACAGTTGCCAATGAATTAGAGCCGCCGAAAGGGAATGATTTAAAAGGGGCTAAAGTAGCCAATAGATCCATTGATGAATTATTAGTAAATGGTAAAGTTCCTTCTATAAGAAATAATAAGTTTAATGAATGGTATAATAATTTATCTTTAGAGGAAATGAGATTACTTTGGGATGATAAAAGTATTCGAGAGAGTATTGAGTCTCGGATTAGAAAGCCTGGTGGCTATCACGAATGGTATATGGTCGCTAGAACACCAAAATTTAAAGAATGGGGCCTCCCCATGGAAGAAATGAAGCGAGTTAGAACAAAAATATCTGAGTTAAAATGGAAAGTACCTAACAGTGGCACTCCTGGTATGCACGGAAAAAAAGGGTCAGGAACCTTTCACAAAGAATTACTAGAAATAATTGACAATAGTAAATCTCTAGATCAATTTCATACTCAGTTAGAAACTTTAATTACTAGATGGAAAATAGATCCTTCAGTATTACCCAAATAAAATAGTGAGAACTTATGGAAAATTTAATTAAAGATTGGAAATGCTTTTGTCAAGGTACACAACAATTTGATAAATCCCATTTCACTTATTTATTTCATGAGGAAGGAATAATTAATAACGTTAATCAGATAACACAATTTATTCCTGAACAAGAGAGGATTACTCAGGTAATAAAGGACGTTTTGTCAATTAAAGAAGTCAAAGATAAAGTTAATATTACCGATGAAGCAATCATATCTCATGCTAAAAACTTTATATTAGAACAAGCTAATTTATTAGAGAATATGGATGATGAACTCCGAAGTGCAACAGATAGTTTTGAAGTTAAATTTGCAACGCCTGCTGAATTCGAGTCTCATCTAGATGACGATATTCCCCATTATTGGCTTTTTGATGAGTTTGGAGATTTAATTAGAGACACAAAGAAAAACGATGATGAAGTGGTATTTGCGTTTTTTGAAGCCTTATATGGAATTGACAATGACTATTATTTAAGTTGGTATATTGCTGCGCCTTTACTTGGAATTAAAATAAATTTAAGTAGCTATTATGAACTGTGGAAAAACAACTGCCAGATTTTATTGATAAAAGGTAAGTTGTTAATATTAAAGAATACATAAACTAATTACATGCTAAGTACAGCACATGCAACCAGACATAAAAAGCATCCCACAACAACTTGGGCAATACTTGTACCAGCAAATCAATGAGCCATGGCTTGAGGCTAAGCTTATTTTAGATTGCGAGGATGAAAACGTACTTGAATGTACAGCGCATTATCAAACTGCTTCTGATGCAAGCGACCAGCCAATTACCGTGACAGACGAGATAGTCGATTTATTCAGCACCCTATTTGAAAGTGCCACAAAGCACCAACCCGAAAACTGGACGCGCGCTATTTTTACCATCAGCCGCCAAGGTCAGTTTAACTTAAACTTTGGGCGCGATAATTACGATGATGAAGTTATCACCGCACAACAAACGCATTAATAAATAACTTAAATTCAAGTACAAAATAAACCCGCTCTCTAACAACATGGATGTTGTAAGGCTAGGCGCCACAGTCTTTTAAAGATTAGCGCCCTAGCCTTTCATTAGCTTTTACACCAGAAAAGCTTAAATACTCTGCAATAAAAGGCGTGGGTAAAGTCGTGATCAAAAACGACGGTGAGTCGATGGAAGCCGCCATTGCAGTGTTACGGCTTTTTACCCAACGAAAGTAGGCAAAGGCGACCCGGTAAAATACTTACGGGAAATAAACTGGCAGGATTTAGGCAGACAGGCCGCCAGTGAAGTAAAAGCCGTAATCAAAGGCTTTAGAGATACCTTACAAGAGGTCTCAACCAGCTGGAAATACGACCTTCTGCTACCAGACTCGGCCATTGACGGCATGCAAGCCATGGTCAAACAACTTGATGAAGTCACCCCAAAAATTGACCAAGGCGTTAAAAATGCAGCGAACGAAATTGGCAATCGCGTAAACAAAGCCCTCGATGAATTTGAGCCACCGGCAAGTACAGGTGTTGTGGGCAAACCGAAGAAAACAGTTGCCAATGAATTAGAGCCGCCGAAAGGGAATGATTTAAAAGGGGCTGCAGCGCTTAAGCGAGTCAGAAACCCTGCCCTTGACGCCCATTATAAAAACCTAGCTGCCTATGAAGCGGCATACGAGAAGAAACTAGCAAAAGCGATTGAAAATGGCGATTCAAATCGACGTATTGGCGCATTTAAAGCAAAACTTACCGAAGTTAAAGGTGAACGAGCAGCAAGTGCCTATATGGCAAAACACTTTTCTAAACCGCCTCCTCCTGCCAAAATGGAGCTTGGCTTTGGCCCGGGTCCTGGTGTCGACCAAATTTGGGCAAAGCGTGATAAAGACGGCAATGTACTCGAGTACTTTGTGGTTGAAGCAAAAGGGCCTGGTGCTAAGCTACAAGAAACAAGTACCAAAGGAAGGCAGATGTCTGATAAATGGATAAAAGCTAATATGAACGCGATGAAAAACTCCAAAAAGTATCCAGAACGAAACCAACTTGGGCAAGATTTGCTGGATGCTATTGAAGATCAAGAACCTGGTATTAAAAAATTGGTGATTGAAGCTGTTGAAGAAAGTGGCAATGTAGTTGGCGCAAAATTACAACCTTTACCTTAGAGAAATAAGAATGTTAAAGTTAAATAAGTTTGAAGAAGACTATGAGCGTGTTTTCAAGCGCGCTCCAAAAGTATTAGCAAAACGAGAGCCTCAGATTATAGACCTAAATCTAAGCGCGTATGACAGACAACAAGCAACTTTTGTCGTTGCTGGTAAGTATATTCAGTTAGCTTATTTAAATTATTGGTTAGAAAACTTTGACCAAGTGAAACCTAACCTTCAAAAAGCCGCTCCTTATGCTTTTTTACGTGGATTTGATCCAGACTTAAAAACCCACAATAATGATTGGACTATACAACAAGAGCTTAATATTGTCATACTGTTTGCTGAGCCAGACGTCATTGAGAAATTAAGTAACAGTGACTGGTTATTACCGAAAGACAATATTATCAATCAAGCATGTTATCTTTACGACCGTCTTCTAATGCAAATAGGCACTGGTCAAACACCCGTTCAATCAGATATTGATGCTGCCTTGCTTGAAGCTAAAACCACCAAAAACAAAGATGTGCTACAGTATATCCTCCCATTAACCGAAGCAATTTCCGCTTTAACATCAGGCAACAAAGCACTTTGGCAAGCCAGTATTGATAAAGCAATCAAATGGCACTCTGATGAATGTAAATTTGGCGATTACAAAGATATGGAAGAAGGGTTTATTTGTTTAAATGCCCTAACCATGGCTAAATTGGGTAAAGATATGCATGGTTGGCAATGCCAAACCGATTCACTCTATTTACCTTTATTTTTAATTGATTAGTTTCGATAATCACACAACACGAGCCTATTATTTATGAGCAGTTTAATTCACCTATCACTTATTGACGAAGATAGTTACCCTACTATGCTTAGCGGTGATGATGAAAGCAAATACCAACAATTGCTTGAAATTACTGAAGAAGAAGCCATTCATTGGCAGTCAATCGAAATAAACCTGCGCGGCTTTGAGCCCGCACTGCAACTATGGGATGCTATCGCAGGTAATAGCCGGTTATTATTGATTGCTAGCTTCAATTTTTTTCCCCATAAGCTACTTCCACCTGACGCTGACATTAGCGGCACTTTCGGCTTTTTCCCAGCCGATATGGTGAAAGATTTATATAACATAATGCAACAAGAATATAGCTTCGATATTAACAGCTTAGAGGGGCAGCATATTATCGCTGAAATTGAAAAGGATGGCGTTGATGAAGTAAACCCCGAAGCCTATGACCTCGTTCGAGACAAGTACTTTGTAACCTTTAGAGATGCGGCTGAGCAAGGTAAATCAATCGTCGTACTCATTGAGCAATAATTAACTATATAGAAAGCGCTAAGGACAGCAAATGCAATCCGACATTAAAAACATCCCCCAACAACTTGGGCAATACTTGTACCAGCAAATCAATGAGCCATGGATTGAGGCTAAGCTTATTTTAGATTGCGAGGATGAAAACGTACTTGAATGCACAGCTCACTATCAAACTGCTTCTGATGCAAGCGACCATCCAATTACCGTGACAGACGAGATAGTCGATTTATTCAGCGTTTTATTTGTTAAAGCCACCAAGCACCAACCCGAAAACTGGACGCGCGCTATTTTTACTATTAATCGCCAAGGCCAATTTAATCTCAATTTTGAGCGTGATAATCACGATGATGACGTTATCACCGCACAACAAACGCATTAATTTACGCTAATACAAAAACACTAAGGACAAAAAACATGGAAGTTACTAAAAGCTCTCGTACTAAATTAAGCCTAACCGCCTTACTTTTTTCAAATAAATATATCAAAAGCCCTGTAATTCGTATCGCAATCATCTTTGCCATCATTATCGCGTGTTTGCTGATGATCAAAGTAGCCATTTTGGCCTTTTACATCACGGTGTTTCTGTTAGTCGCTTTTTTTATCTGGACTGGCTGGAAGCGATTTACGAAACTTAAACATACTAAAACGCTCAATTAGATCATTAGCTTTTACACCAGAAAAGCTTAAATACCCTGCAATAAAAGGCGTGGGTAAAGTCGTGATCAAAAACGGTGGTGAGTCGATGGAAGCCGCTATTGCAGCACTTCGACTTTTACCCAACGAAAGCAGGCAAAGGCGACCCAGTAAAATACCTGCGTGAAATAAACTGGCAGGATTTAGGTAAGCAGGCCGCCAGTGAAGTAAAAGCCGTAATCAAAGGCTTTAGAGATACACTGCAAGATATTTCAACCAGCTGGAAATACGACCTTCTGCTGCCAGACTCTGCCATTGACGGCATGCAAGCCATGGTCAAACAACTTGATGAAGTCACCCCGCAAATTGACCAAGGCGTTAAAAATGCAGCGAACGAAATTGGCAATCGCGTAAACAAAGCCCTCGATGAATTTGAGCCTCCGGCAAGCACAGGTGTAGTGGGCAAACCGAAGAAAACAGTTGCCAAAGAATTAGAGCCGCCGAAAGGGAATGATTTAAAAGGGGCCGCAGCGCTTAAGCGAGTCAGAAACCCTACCCTTGACGCCCATTATAAAAACTTAGCTGCCTATGAAGCGGCATACGAGAAGAAACTAGCAAAAGCGATTGAAAATGGCGATTCAAATCGACGTATTGGCGCATTTAAAGCAAAACTTACCGAAGTTAAACGAGCAGCAAGTGCCTATATGGCAAAACACTTTTCTAAACCGCCTCCACCTGCCAAAATGGAGCTTGGCTTTGGCCCGTGTCCTGGTGTCGACCAAATTTGGGCAAAGCGTGATAAAGACGGCAATGTACTCGAATATTTTATAGTTGAAGCCAAAGGGCCTGGTGCTAAGCTATAAGAAACAAGTACCAAAGGAAGGCAGATGTCTGATAAATGGATAAAAGCTAATATGAAAGCGATGAAAAACTCCAAAAAGTATCCAGATCGAAACCAACTTGGGCAAGACTTGCTTAAAGCAATAAAACGTAAACAGCCAGAAATGAATAAGCTTGTAATAGAAGCAGTTGAAAAAAACGGAGCACTAATAGGTGGAAAGCTTCAAAAGTTACCGACAGAAATCTAAGAGAAACATATGTTAAAGCTAAACAAATACACTGTTGATGAATTAGAAGAATTATACGACGACCTAAATTTTATGGTTGAACATCGTATCCCCGAAATATTTGACAAGTCAGCCACTTCTGATGATCGCAAAAGCGCTACTTTTTGGGTGACCAATCAATATATTGACATAGCTTATACCCATTACGTACTCGAGAACTTTGACCAAGTAAAACCCTATTTGGAAAAAGCCGCTCCTTATGCTTTTTTACGTGGATTTGATCCAGACTTAAAAACCCACAATAATGATTGGACTATACAACAAGAGCTTAATATTGTCATACTGTTTGCTGAGCCAGACGTCATTGAGAAATTAAGTAACAGTGACTGGTCATTACCGAAAAACAATATTATCAATCAAGCATGTTATCTTTACGACCGTCTTCTAATGCAAATAGGCACTGGTCAAACACCCGTTCAATCAGATATTGATGCTGCCTTGTTTGAAGCTAAAACCACCAAAAACAAAGATGTGCTACAGTATATCCTCCCATTAACCGAAGCAATTTCCGCTTTAACATCAGACAACAAAGCACTTTGGCAAGCCAGTATTGATAAAGCAATCAAATGGCACTCTGATGAATGTAAATTTGGCGATTACAAAGACATGCTTGAAGGCTTTATCTGTTTAAACGCACTTACCATGGCTAAATTGGGCAAAGACATGCTTGGTTGGCAATGCCAAACCGACTCATTATATTTACCTTTATTTTTAATTGATTAGTTTCGATAATCACACAACACGAGCCTATTATCTATGAGCAGCTTAATTCACTTATCACTTATTGACGAAGATAGTTACCCTACATCGCTTAGCGGTGATGATGAAAGTAAATACCAACAATTGCTTGCAATTACTGAAGAAGAAGCCATTCATTGGCAGTCAATCGAAATAAACCTGCGCGGCTTTGAACCCGCACTGCAACTATGGGATGCTATAGCAGGTAATAGTCGGTTATTATTAATTGCTAGCTTCAATTTCTTCCCCCATAAGCTGCTTCCACCTGACGCTGACATTAGCGGCACTTTCGGCTTTTTCCCAGCCGATATGGTGAAAGATTTATATAACATAATGCAATAAGAATATAGCTTCGATATTAACAGCTTAGAAGGGCAGCAGATTATCGCTGAAATTGAAAAGGATGGCGTTGATGAAGTAAACCCCGAAGCCTATGACCTCGTTCGAGACAAGTACTTTGTAACCTTTAGAGATGCGGCTGAGCAAGGTAAATCAATCGTCGTACTCATTGAGCAATAATTAACTATATAGAAAGCGCTAAGGACAGCACATGCAACCAGACATAAAAAACATCCCCCAACAACTTGGTCAATACTTGTACCAGCAAATCAATGAGCCATGGCTTGAGGCTAAGCTTATTTTAGATTGCGAGGATGAAAACGTACTTGAATGTACAGCGCATTATCAAACTGCTTCTGATGCAAGCGACCAGCCAATTACCGTGACAGACGAGATAGTCGATTTATTCAACACCCTATTTGAAAGTGCCACAAAGCACCAACCCGAAAACTGGACGCGCGCTATTTTTACTATTACACGGCAAGGCCAGTTCAACCTGAACTTTGAGCGAGATAATCACGATGATGAGGTTATCACCGCTCAACAAACGCATTAATTTACGCTAATACTAAAATACTAAGGACAAAAAACATGGAAGTTACTAAAAGCTCTCGTACTAAATTAAGCCTAACCGCTTTTTTCAAATAAGCTCATCAATAGCCAAGCTATTTTTATCGCTATCATCTTCGCTATTGTGATTGCATGTTTGCCAATGATTAAAGTAGTCATTATGGCCTTCACATCACGGTGTACTGTTTATTAATTTGATATTCTACTATTTTTGCTAATCCTAACAACGCTAAAATTTCACTTTAAGTTACCACTTTATATACAGTATCAATAAAGTATTTATTGCCATAATCATAACAAAAAAGGCGAAATCCGCTTTTTTTTGCAACTATGATTTGAACCTTATCCTAATACATACTAAAATGCGCCTTGATTTATAATCAGATAAATTTTGAAAGTCATGGAAGACTAAAGTTGATATATAATCCTACCCCTTGCTATTCCATGATATTCATAAATACATTTTATATAAACAAAGATGTTTATAATGAAAAATTTAATGGAGTAATTATGAAAAAGTTAAGTGCGTTAGTTGCAGTAGTGATGCTATCTGGTTGCTCAAGTAGCCCTAAAGTTGAGCCTCAATCAACCCCTGTAGAAAAACCTATCGTTATTGAAAAACCGCAAAGCGATACAATTTCTTTAACTGTACTGACCTCCCCTGAAGATGCTCGCATTCGTATTATGAACATAAAACCGAAATACGAAGCAGGTATTGAGCTCGATGAAGGTAAATACGACATCGAAGTTACTAAAGGTGGTTACCTAACTTACAGAAAGTGGATTACAGTTAATAAAAAAACAATCCTGACTATTGAGTTAGATAAAATAGAAGTAACTCAGTCAACGTTATAATTTCTCATGATAGCAAGTACACCTTGCTATCATGATTATGTGCCCAAATCCTTCCTAATTTCAATTAGGGAGCCATCTCATGCGGAACAGTATAATCGTCAAACTATATACTGTTTTCGCAAAAAAACCTTGAGCGCTTTCACTTACTTGAAGATTTTCATACAGAAATTGATTTATGCCGCCATTGTGACGGTAGTTGGATTGAAAAAGACCAATTAGAAAGTGTAGAAAATAGCCCTAAACTAAAAGCAAGTTTAGACGAGTTGAATAAAAAAATAAGCTGGAAAACATATCTTTTCCAGTTTCTAACTCAAATGCCGGTTGAATATAACCTAAAGCCAAAACAAACACCGTGGGTTACACGTGGCTTAATCGTGATTAATGCAATCATTTTTGCATTGTACTTTTTTAATAGCGACACCTTTATGGCTACACTCGACATGTTTGCTATAAACCCCAGTAAAATTTCACAGGGTGAACATTTATGGACGGTGATCATCTGTGTTTTCTTGCATGGCTCCATCATGCACTTAGTCGGAAATATGTACTTCCTTTATATAATTGGCGATAACCTTGAAGATGTTCTAGGTCATAAAAAGTTTTTAATGTGGTATATGATATGCGGTTTAGCTGCGTCGTTTGCCAGCTTTGCCGTTCACCCAAACTCAACGATACCAAGCGTTGGTGCAAGTGGTGCGATAGCTGGGTTATTTGGCATGTATTTAATGTGGTTTAGGCATGCAAGTTTAACGTTTATGATCATTATTTATCAAAAGAAACTCTCAGCAGTCTGGTTCTTTGTGATTTGGTTAGGGATTAACATATTTGGTATGTTATCAGCACCGGATGGTGTTGATTATGGAGCCCATTTGGGTGGTTTTATTGCAGGTTTAATCATCGGTTACTTACTTAAAACCAAAATTAATCAAAACAACCCAATCATTCGGTTGCTAAACCAACCTGAAGCTCAGCTAAAACGCTAATGGATATAGCCTTCATCATGAAGGCTACTTTTCATTCGATGAGTTGGCTAATGATCGCCTCACATTCAGTGTGACTCATAAACGCGGGAACGGGGTAATCTGGATGTGCTTCTTTCATCGCAGCCGTTGCCAGCTCACTAACATCTATAGCACGTATTTCTGCTAATGTATTAGGAATTTCCAGCTCGAGTAATAGTTGCTCTATTGTTTTGAGCACTATTTTTGCTTTCTCCTGCGTGCTTTGCCCAGCGTGTGTTAACTCACAAAAGTCTCCAATAGCTGCAAGTTGAGGGTGAATTTTTTCACCATAAAGCGTTAATACAGGCATCAGTAATACACTATTAGCTAAACCATGTGCCGTGCCATAACGTGCTCCAAACTGATGTGCTATCGCATGCACATAACCCACTGAAGCCCTCGTAAATGCTTGGCCCGCATAGAAAGATGCAAGTAACATATTTTCACGCGCCACTAAGTTATCACCTTGATTAAATACCGTAGGTAGATTATTGAAGATAAGTTTAATCGCATCTAATGCTTTTTGATTGCTAAAGTCTGTGCCAATTTTACCAATGTAAGATTCAATTGCATGCGTTAACGCATCCACACCCGTTGCTGCAGTAATAAAGTTAGGTACACTTTGAGTCAATGGCGCAATTAAAACGGCATCGCTGGGGACTAAACAAAAATCAGTTATTGCGTATTTTGTTTGCGCTTTAGGATCATTGATCACCGCTGCAACTGTAGTTTCAGAGCCCGTGCCTGCCGTTGTAGGGATCGCGCAAAGTGGCGGCAGTTTCTTCAAAACTTTAAACAAGCCTTTTAATTGTTTGATAGACTTTTTAGGTTTAACGGAACGAACCGCAATCATTTTTGCACAATCCAGTACTGATCCACCACCTATGGCAACAAGGCCTGCACATTGTTTTTCGTGGTACAAAGATAATCCATTTTCAACATTATCAATGGTTGGGTTTGGCGAAACATCAATGTATAAATGCCATGATATTTTATGCTTATCAATAAGTGCTAACGTATGCTCAAGCACCCCTAAGTTAAATAATGTCTCATCACTGACAACCAGTAATGGCGCTTTTTTATCCCAGGTTTTTAACCATTGCTCAAAACCACTGTAGCCTGTGTACAAACGTGGATTGGGTATACCAATAAAAGTAATAATACACTGTAAAATAAAATGATAGCAGCGGTAAAAAAATGTCATTTCAATAACTTATCATATTAATTGTAAATTCAATATTGCATCAATTTAACGATATTGCCAGTAATAAAGGTAACCTAACAGACCACAATTTATAAAAATAGTGACCCATAGCCCAAATATGAACGCACGTTTTTTTGATTTATGCCTAAACCACTGCTGCGCTATAAGTGCGCCTGGCCAACCACATGCTATTGCTAAAATATGTAAGCTTCGTTCAGGAACTCGCATCATTTTCGTTGAAGGATTGGAAGCTAAACGCTTATCCCATTTATAAACCAATAACGTAATCATACTCATTAATGCATAGCCACCTACAACTATATGGGGCCAATAACCCAGTAAGCTTCCGACCAAGAGTGTGGCTAAAAAACACACCGAGAAAGTGATTAAAAATTTTTTAATTAACAAGCCGTGACCTATACTAGAATAATTAATAATAACTAGAGCTAATTATGTCATATATAAAAACAATTTTACTATTTCTAACCGTATTTATGGCGCCTGTAATAAGTGCTGAAGAACATAAAAACTTAGCCAAAGAACTACAAGTATTCGCGCCCTATATAGGTACATGGCAAGCTGATTTTGAAGTAGAAAAAGACAAACCAGCCATTCAAGATGTAAGTAAATGGGAACGAGCGTTAAACGGCATGGCGATTCGTACATCACACTCAATCAATGAAGGAGTGTATGGAGGCGAATCAATGATCTTTTGGGACAGTAAAGAACAGTCTTTAGTATTTTACTATTTCACCACCGCGGGCTTTTACACTAAAGGAACAATGAGTGTGCTTTCTCAGAGCAAATTTGTCGCTTACGAAACAGTCACAGGCTCAAAAGAAGGTATCACCAAAGTAAAATCAACCAGCGAATACAAAGATAACAAGTTTACTGTACTTACTTCATACCTAAAAAAAGGCGAGTGGACCAAACCTGAGCAACGAGTTTATACCCGCAGTGATAAAAAAGTAAAATTTAAATAATAAGGCGTTGAGTACGCAGAACATGTCTGCGTACTCAATTCAATCATTTAACGAACGCTTTAAAAGGCTCATCAATGGGTGTTTTTGCAAGGTGATTTGTATAATTGCTCATAACTTTTTGCGATAAACCGACAACAATTTCTAATAATTGCTGTTGCGCATAACCCACAGCGAAAAACGCCTCTATTTGCTCATCACTTATAACACCGCGGTTTTGTGTCATTGCCAAGGTTGTTTCTCGTAATGTTTCTAACTTTTTATCTGCTAATGGCGTTTTATTTACTAGCGCATCAACAATTGCCGGGTCAACTTTCATACTTGCAGCAATTGCACTGTGTGCTGGTACGCAATAGTGACAATTATGCTCAACGTTAATCGTTTGCCATACAACCGTTAACTCCTCAGCATTAAATGATGTGTTTTGAAACAGTTCATGCAGCACCTGATACCCCTCTAACAAAGTTGGCGCTTCTGCCATCACAGCATGCAAGTTTGGTAGCATACCAAATGCAGTTTTCGAATTAGCAATAAGTGGTTTTGCAGCGTCAGCTGCAGTTTGCTCTGTATGTAATGTAAATTCTGCCATTTTAATACTCCAAATAATAAAGTGTTTAAGAAAGTTCATGAGTATACTATTTGATTTTGAGCGATCGCTCAAGTTAAAATTGAGCAAGTGTTCAAAATAGGTTTTAACTATGGCTAACAAATTAAAGTTCGAACGTAATGAAGTGGTGCGAACTGCGGGTCAATTGTTTTGGCAAAAAGGCTTTAATGCAACCTCTACACGTGACTTACAAAATGCAACGAACATGCGCCCCGGCAGCATATATGCAGCGTTTGGATCTAAAGAAGGGTTGTATTGCGAGGCACTTAAAGACTATGCACAATTAATGGAAGGCCAACTGTCGCAAGCAATAAATGAACACAATTGCGTGCTAGACGGTTTAGCAAGCTTTGTAACAAGAGTGCTTATTGAGGACGCTGATTGCGCCCCGAGTAGGTTATGTATGTTAATAAAAGCAAATAACGAATTTACGCAAAATGAACCTGCATTGAAGGTTTTAAGTGTTGATTTAGCCAATGAATTTGAGGCTTTTTTAACAGCACTCTTTAAACAAGCACAGCACCAAAATGAGCTTAGTACAGACTTGAGCGCACTAGAATATGCCCGTTACTTTCAAATACAATTTACCGGATTGCGAAGCTATTTAAATCGCCCCAACACACAAGTACTGGCATCAGCATTAATTGATCAGATGTTTGCATCTCTCAAACAACTTTGAGTGCAATAGCAGCATCGACAGACGAAGTAAACAAATGTGTTTAATGATTTGGGGCTAACCGTCACTTTATAAAAACGGCCGAAAAAATACGAGTACCTACTGACAAAGTTGAGCCTCAAATGTGTAGGGGCTCTATGTTCACCATGCATAGATGAAATATCGGAATTAGCGGTTAAAACATTAAAGCCAATACTGGTAATATAAAAAGGCTTTGCTTGTACCTTTTTTTTACATTTACCCCGTCAGAACGACCTTCAGCAATACTTGTTATTTACGGTGAATATGCAATTAGCAAGTAGGTGCTTAGTTACAAAAGCGCACCTCAAGTGCTTGTATATTTACTTCTTCAATATATGATGATTTATTCAGTAATAAGCACACCATTTGAAGCTTATTATATTTCTTTGCCAATGCTAACTGCGCTTTTAGTCGATACTCTTTTAAAAAACTATCATGAACAATTTTGATATATAAACGCTTATCTTCATTATTTAGATAATTCCAATTAGTTAAATATATTTTACTAACAGTAAACATAACATGCTTAGTGTAGCGCCCTGTGGAATGGGCTTTAGCTATATAAAGTCTGGTTTGGTCATTCATTCCGTATAAATATGCACTTAAACTCGCTAGATCTGTCCAAGTCTCTGACCAATGTGGCCGAGTTTTAGTAGCGCTTAAATATAATCCAACCACATCAACATAACGTGATTTTTTTTCAGCACCGACAATAATCCCCCAGTGTAGTACCCTGCCTTGCGTATGTATGTAATGATTGTGCTCTGGATGGAAATGAACTGCTTTCTCTATTGCTTCTTTGGCTTGTTGATAGCTATTAACGGTTAACGACGCCCTATCGTCATTCCAACGCTCTAGAAGCGCATTTGTTTGAAAATAATATGTACTAGCGATCCCCCACCTAAATGCCACTAAAATTAAATACGCACATAAGCAAGCAATTATCAGCTTACATATTAAAAATACACTAACCTTCATCAAAAAGAGTCTGTGTTAGTTTTTGAGGCGTGATTTTAAAAAGAGTATCAGCTTTTTCCACGCCGAATTCTTTAGTAACTAAAGCATAGGCCTTAGATAAAACAGGTGGCCGACGGCTAATATTGTGGGCATCACTTGCAATTACGTCTACTTTATCTTGGGCAAGTAAAGACAGTGCATATGATTTCACCGTATTTCCAAACTCACCTGTAATACTTCCGGCTGTTACCTGTGTTAGGCAACCTAGGCGTAAATATGGATTTAATAACGAAGGGCTTTTTAGCAAGTCTCTATTTCTTTCCGGATGCGCAATTATCGGCTTATAGCCGTTGTTAAATAGCCATTTAACAAAATTTTCAGCTCCAGGTGGGATATGACTATGAGGAAACTCTAAAAGTACGATTTTATAGCCATTTACAGTACCTAAAGTTGGTATTTCGCCACTCATTAATTTAGCCATATGCACAATATCAAGTCTAAGCTCACAACTAGCTGCAACATTTATAGTCAAAGAGTGCTCTTTAATTATTTTTTTTAGGGTAGATAAACCAGCGAAAATAGTATTTTGGTCATTTTCAAATCGGCCGCTATGTATATGAGGAGTAGCAACAATATGCGTTGTACCATCTTGCTGCGCTAAACGAAGAAGAGACAAAGCGTCAGCTTCGTCTCTTGCACCGTCATCTATCCTAGGAATTATGTGACTATGAATATCAAACATTTTATGACTTTTTATCACCATACGAATAATAATCATAGTAACCGTGGTAGCCTTGCGTTTTAGAGACTTTATCTGTATCTAAATGGTTCAACACTACACCAGCTAGTTTTGCCTTATCTTGCAATAATCTACCAATCCCATTTTTAACCATAGAAATATGCGTATCATCACTTTTAACAACATAAATTACACTATCAGCACTCTTAGAAATCATTAATGAATCACTCACAGCTTGCACAGGAGCAGTATCTATAATGATTCTATCGTAGCGTTCTTTGAATAACTCAATCACTTTATTAAATTTGCTACTCGACAAAAGTTCAAGTGGGTTTGGTGGCAGCTGACCACAAGGCATAACATCTATGCCACTTTGTTCATCTTGGTATAAGCAATTTTCTAATTTTTCTGTTCCCGCAATAAAATTCGATAATCCTGGGTGATATGCCGGTATATCAAAGCGTTTACAGATACTGGGTTTACGCATGTCAGCATCAATCAGTAACACGTTTTCAATCTGACCCAGAGAGAATGCTAGATTGATTGACGTTGTCGTTTTACCTTCACCTGGTATTGATGAGGTGACTTCTATAACTTTATTATTATCAGCATCCATTTGCGATAAGACGACGCCTGTTCGAAGTGTTCTTACAGCTTCTGAAAACTGTTTTTGCTCTTTATCAAAAAATGCTCTCACATCCAGCTCACCACCTTTAGAAAGTGGGATCATGCCTAACATACGCATTGAAAGTTTACTTTCGATATCAGCTGGAGTTTTTATTGTGTCGTCAAGCATTTCAAATAAAATTACGAGTCCAACAAAAAACATGAGGCTGATAAAAAATGAAGCAGCAACAATAAGCTTACGATTTGGTTTAACTGGGTAAAGGCTCGCATCAGCTATGCCCGTAAATCGTGCAGGACTTGCTTTGTAATCACTGGTCGCTTCGGTTTCGCGTGAGCGTTCTAAAAATGTATTGTAAAGGTTTCGATTGGTATCTAACTCTATTTTTAGAGCGGTATATTGCGTATCAAGTTTGGTTATTTCGCTGTACTTACTACGAATTTCAGCAAGCTCGGCACGATATCTATTAACACGTTGAGCTGCTGTGTATGATTCTTTTTTTATACCTGCTATCAAAGATTTAATCTGTGAATTAACATGTTCAACACGCATATCGAGTTCTTCTGTAGCTGCAATCATGCGAGGATGTTTAGGACCATACTTTTTACCTAACTCCGCAAGCTTAAGTTGAGCACTTTCAAGCTCAGATCGCCCTTTAGATACTGAACTATGGCTTATGATTTCAGGTAAAGACTTAAGGCTTTCAAAATCAGATTGGCCCATTTTATTTATAAGCTCTAAAATATTATCTACTTTGTTTTTATCACTTTCAGCAATAGATAAAGTTTCTTGAGTTTTTTCAAGTTCGTTATCTATTCTCACCAAGGCACTTTCAATATCAACAATATTATTTTTTTGCCTAAAGCTTTCAAATGCAACTTCGGCGCGTTCAAGCTCTGACGTTAAACCCGCCATTTTTTCACTCATCCAGGCACTCGCTTTACGCGTAATACCCATTTTCGCTTCTAATTGAGTTTCAATATAAACCTCACCAATCGCATTTGCTACTGCAGCGGCTAGGTTTCTATCAGACGCTTGGTATGTGATATGAACTAACTGAGTCCCTCTGACTGGTTTAACTGTTAAACGTTGCCTGAAATCGCTAACTAACTGTGCCATTGCATATTCATGATCTAGCGCAGCGTCATTTGCCTTAGTCCCTACTAGTGAATATATATATTTTTTTGCACCTGATAATAAACCTGTTTTAGCTTTAAACTCTGGATGTTCAATCAAGTTGAGCTTGTCAATAACTGCTTCAGCAATGTACTTTGACTGTAAGATCTGAAATTGTGTGCTGTAAAATTCGCGCTTAGTATTGTTAAACCCATACATTTCATCAACAGACATCATACTTTTTTGTTCTGGTTCTATTAGCAATGTCGCAGTTGATTCATAAGTTGGCTTTATTTGCATCACTATAAATGCGGTTAACACGGATATAAGCAGTGAAATAAACACAAGTCGCCATTTATATTCCATACACGCGTATACATAACGTTTGTAGTCTAGAGAGTTATTTTTTTCTAAAAATGTATTTCGGGTATCCATTAAAAAAACCTCTGCTCAACCGTTAGCGTATCACCTGCATGTACTATCGAATCCAATGTTGCATCTATTTGTCTTGATTTATTTTTTTCTTTAAATAAAAAAATTTTTTCTTCTGATGCGCGTTCTGTAAAGCCACCCGCAATCGCAATCGCTTGATTTACGGTCATACCTGGTTGATATGCATAACTACCAGGCATACGCACTTCTCCATGTATAAAAAAAGGACGGTATTGAATTACGTTTACATAAACAGTAGGTTCAATTAAATAATCTCCCTTTAGCCCCCTGTATATTTTTTGTTGTAAGCTTTTCTCTGTAAGACCACTAACTTCAATTTCACCTAAAAAAGGGTAGTTTAGCTTTCCAGACCGTCCTATTTTAGTTTCCAAAGACAAGTCATCTTCTCCGTAAACCTTAATTTGTATAATATCGCCAGTATCCAATAAATATTTTGTCTCATCAGCGAATACTGAAATTGAAAAGAACAGAGCTAAGTAAAAGCAAAAAAACTTCATGTTTATCCTTACATTGAAACTTTAAAATTTAAGCCAATAAGTGTTTTGTCGTACCTGAATTGTGTTAAATTAGAGTCTTTATCTTGTATTGCGCCATATGCACTAATCTCGAGCCATCGCGCAGTACTGTGCACTAGTCCTATTACAAGTTCTTGAGAATCGTCTTCGCGAGTAACGCCTTCATAGTCATCATTTGTGAAGCTATATACAACGTTAGTGCCAAACCGCTCAGTCCAAGTATGCTCCCAGCCAATAGAAATACCTTTTTGATTGATGTAGTCACCAAATGCATCAGGATCAACAGCACCTGCTTCAGAAGTTAATACAAAAGTTGAATAGGTAAGCGGAGACCACTGAGCTTCTACGAGCCAACTTAAGCCATTAAAATCAGAGCGCTCAGCAGATTTAAATGACTTGTTCTGGTAACCAATTTTAGCAACACCAGTTGTTAATGCTGTCGCTTCCCAACGAAGTCCAATACGAACTTCAGAAACATCTGAATCCCGAGAATCGCCACTGATATCGATAACATCGTAGCGAATATCAGAATGGGAGGCATCAATAGATAAATCAGTTAATCCACTTAAAGAGTATAAAAACTCACCACCAAAAAGCAGTTCATCGACATCCCTGTATTGTGTTAAAAATCGGTTATTTGTATAACGTGTATCAGCATAGCTTGCTAAAACAGCAACACGAGAGGTATCAACCCCGCCGATTTCATAACGAACATCAGCATTTTGCTCTCTAAAATTACTTGCTTCTTTGAGTAATTCATCAAAGCCTTCTGTAAGACCACTACCACGTTGCTCAGTATCAAAATCATAAGAGTAGCTAAAATCAAAACGGTTGCTAGCTGAAGGCTCTAAATGTATTGACGTAGCTAAACCGCCATTAAAATAATTATCATCAGAGCTTGCTAAATATGTACCATTTTCAACATATGCACCTATTGAATACTCATCGAGTGCATCAATCATTTCAAAATTAACTGATGGTTTCACAATAATTTTTGTACTGGAGGTTTTATCAGCCGAGCGATTAAAAATATTGTTGTCATATTCAAATTTAGACTCAAGCAAAGGTGTTATATCCACTCCCGACTCAGTTTGAATTGAAGCGGGTTCTATAGCATATATAGACGAAGAGAAACTTGCGGCTAATGCCAATGCTAGCATACTAACTTTCATATTAATCCCTTGTTTTTAGTAAGCATTTTTACTTATAAAGCCTTTGAAAATAGTTAAAAATACAATTTTAAGATCAAATAATAACGACCAATTTTTTATATATTGCAAATCAAATTCGACGCGTTTTTCCATCTTTTCTAGTGTATCTGTTTCTCCACGCCAGCCGTTGATCTGTGCCCAACCCGTAATACCAGGTTTAACCTTATGGCGTAACATATAGAATTCGACCTTTCTTCTGTATTCTTCGTTGTGTGCAACAGCATGTGGCCTAGGCCCTACAATCGACATATCACCAAGTAAAACGTTAAAAAATTGAGGAAGTTCATCTAAACTCGTACGCCTTAGAAAACGTCCAAATTTGGTGATCCTGGGGTCTTCTTTCGTTGCCTGTGTGACAACTGTATTGTTTTCCATAACGCTCATGGAGCGAAATTTCCATACATTAATCTTTTGACCGTATAATCCGTAACGATGCTGTTTAAATAGTACAGGACCTTTGGATGTTAATTTAACACCCAAAGCAATAGCGCATAAAAGTGGAGAAATAAGCATGAGAATAACTGTAGCAAGTAGAATGTCTTCGGTACGTTTAACCCACTCACGGGCACCAAGATAAGGTGATTCAAAAACACTTAGTGTATCGATATTACCAATGTGCTCGATTCGGGCATGTATTAAATTCGATAATAAAAAGTCTGGAATAAAGTGCACATCAACAGTCGTGTCACCTAGTTTAAGTAGAATATCTGCGATTCGTTTTTCCGCTTTAAATGGTAACGCGATAAACAATACATCTATTTGACCACTCTTCGCCCTTTGGACAGCGCTGTCAATTCTACCCTCAATATCAAAGTTCATATCTTTGAATAAGCGCTCGGGCTTTCTATCATCAAAAAAGCCCACAAAGTCATATCCCAGTTCATCATGCTCAAGTATCTCGCTAAATAGGTTAGCCCCTGCTTCGGTCGCCCCCACTATTGCAACTTTATTAATACTCAACCCAAGTTTACGACGGTTAATCTTATATAGCCTGACAAAACCACGTGATATAAATAAGCCTATTGTTGATAAGGCAAACCATAAAGAAAGCGTTACTCTTGACAACTCTTCAGTAAACTTTAAAGCGAAAGCGATTATAAACAATAACGCAAATGTACTTGCTAAACTTACCCATGCAATTAAGACCATATGCCTTAACTTGCCGGCACGCCATGACCGGTACAAACTGAGTGTTTCAGCCGTATATAAATAGCCAATTGTAACGATTAATAACACTATTATGTAGTTATTAGAAATAATCGTTCCATATATAGCAGCAGCCATAAAAAGCGTTAAAATAATCGTAGCTATATCAACAAAACGATATAAAGCAGCAGATGAGTTACTACCCGTTTTAAATGTCCTTGATTTATTCACTATGCCTCCTTGCCATAAATAAAACGGCTAATAAAAAGTTCCCGTATTATAAACAATAAATCATCAAATAAAAACGAAAAAGGTACAAACAGAGTGATTTTATTTAAAAACCGAGGATTATCCACTCACCATTATAAATTATTTAATATTTATTCTTATTTAAATTAAAGAACTCTTTTAAATGGCTATGCCAATGTACTTTCCCTTGGTTATTAGCAAGTAAACTAAAGATTGGCCTTTTAGCGGGGGTAGGATAATTTTCACTAGAAATTGGCACTAGTGGGATCGCTTTATTCAGTATGCCTATTTCGCAAGCAAGTGTTTGAATTGCAACTGCAAAGTCATACCAACTTGAAACACCCAAATCACTATAATGATATCGAGTAGAGAGCGCTTTCACTTCACAAAGAGACCATAAAAACTCAGCCAAGCCTTTTGCATTTGTTGGGCAACCAATTTGATCGCTTACAATGGATAACCTATCTTTTTCAGTCATCAAACGTAGCATTGTATTTACAAAGTTATTTCCATAACTAGAATAAACCCAAGATGTACGAACCACGGTGCTATTACTAGCATAAATTTGGGTAATGGCTTCCTCGCCCGCTAATTTTGACTCACCATAAACATTAATTGGGTTAGGTTTATGATCTGGGGAGTATGCCGAATTTTGGCGCCCATCAAAGACAAAATCTGTAGATACGTGAATAAGCCTTGCACCGTAGTCTTTTGCAACATGCGCAATTAATGCCACCGCATCTCGGTTTAACGCAAAAGCATTTTCTGAGTCAGTTTGAGCTTGATCAACAAGTGTGTATGCTGCGGCATTAATAATAAAGTCAGGCCTTATTGATAAAACAATATCGCGAATACTATCCAATTGCATAAGATCAATATCAGCACGGCCATAGGCAACAGCTTCGATATAAGTAGGGCAAGTATCAATTAGTTCAGAAGCTAGTTGCCCACTTTTTCCGATAATTAATGCTTTCATTATTTCTGCTGCCCTAAACGTTCACCTTGATAGCTGCCATCTTTAACGTTTTTGCACCAATCTTTATTATCTAAATACCACTGAATAGTTTTTAAGATGCCAGACTCAAATGTTTCTTCTGGGTACCAGCCTAGTTCTTTATTAATTTTATTCGCATCAATAGCATAACGAACGTCATGGCCTGGTCGGTCAGCAACATACGTAATTAAATCGTTAAAGTCCGTTAAACCCACAGGTTTTTCAGTTATGAGAGCATTAAGGTGATTACAGATAGTTTTAACCACATCTATATTTTTCTTTTCGTTAAAGCCACCAATGTTATAAGTTTCGCCAACCTCACCTTGTGTTACAACGGCATACAGAGCCCTTGCATGATCTTCAACGTATAGCCAATCTCTCACTTGCGAACCATCGCCATACACAGGTAATTGTTTCCCCTCAAGTGCATTTAAAATAACTAGCGGGATAAGCTTTTCTGGAAAATGATACGGCCCATAATTATTTGAACAGTTAGTTAATACGACCGGAAAATTATAAGTACGGTGCCATGCTCTCACAAGGTGATCTGATGCAGCTTTAGAAGCTGAGTATGGAGAGCTTGGTTCGTAGGATGTTTCTTCAGTAAACAAGCCTGTTTCACCTAGATCACCATATACTTCATCAGTAGAAATATGATGGAATTTAAATGTTGATTTTTTATCGTCGTTTAAATTGGCATAATAACTTCTTGCAGCTTCAAGAAGTTCATAAGTTCCAACTATATTTGTTTGTATAAACTCTCCAGGCCCATCAATTGAACGGTCAACGTGGCTTTCAGCAGCCAAATGCATAATGTAATCTGGTTGAAATTTTTCAAATGTAGCGCTGATTAATGAACGATCACAAATATCACCTTGAACGAAATGATAACGTGTAGAATCATCAACGGATGTTAACGATTCAAGGTTGCCTGCATAAGTTAATTTATCAAAATTGACCACCGTGTTTTCGGTGCCATTAATTAAATACCTTATCAATGCTGATCCTATAAAACCAGCACCACCTGTTACTAAAATTGTTTTTCTCATTGTTACCTCTAAGTGCCTCTAAAATAGCCTGTTAATTAAAATATGGTGCATCTTTAAATAATAAACCGCTCTCATCTTTAGCTGACAACTGCACGGTGTCTTCAGGGCTTATGGGCCAATCAATTTTCAGTTGAGGGTCATTCCAATACACACTTTGCTCAAATTGAGGCGCATAATAGTCTGTGCATTTATAAACAAATTCAGCGGTATCTGATGTAACATAAAAACCATGGGCAAATCCTGCTGGTACCCATAGTTGACGCTTATTTTCTGCACTCAAAACAATACCGAACCACTTTCCAAATGTAGAGCTGCTTTGTCGCATATCAATAGCAACATCGTATACAGCACCTTGCACTACATGGACTAACTTACCTTGAGTTTGCTGTGTTTGATAATGCATTCCTCTCAATATTCCACGGCTAGATTTGCTGTGGTTATCTTGCACAAATGTCACATCTGCCACATGCTCTTTAAACCACTGTTCTCTGAATGTTTCGAGGAAAAAACCACGCTCATCACCAAAAACCGTAGGCTCTATAATTTTCAGATCTAAAATCGGCGTATCAATTACTTTCATGAGAAAACTCGCTGAGACAGTAAACTTAATAGGTACTCACCATAACCACTTTTGCGAAGTGGTTCAGCAAGCTGTTTTAACTGAACATCATCGATGTACCCCATACGATAAGCAACTTCTTCAGGGCAATTAACTTTTAAGCCTTGGCGCTTTTCTATAGTTTCAATAAATTGAGCTGCTTGTAATAAGGAGTCATGCGTGCCTGTATCAAGCCAGGCTGTGCCACGGCCCATGATTTCTACATTTAAAGTGCCTGCTGCTAAATAGCGCTCAATGAGATCTGTTATTTCTAATTCACCACGCGCTGATGGTTTTACTTCTTTTGCAAAATCAACAACATCGTTATCAAAAAAATATAATCCTGGCACTGCATAGTTAGATTTAGGCTGTTGTGGTTTTTCTTCTACTGAAATAGCTTTACCACTTTCATCGAACTCAACAACACCATATGCACAGGGATTTGCAACATGGTAACCAAAAACGGTTCCGCCCTTGGACCTTAAAACTGCATTTTTTAAAGACTTAACCAAATCATGTCCATAAAAAAGATTGTCACCGAGAACAAGAGCAGCATTAGCACCCGCTAAAAAATCTTCGGCAAGTAAAAATGCTTGTGCTAGACCGTCTGGTGAAGGTTGATTAGTGTATTCTATTGATATCCCCCACAATGAACCATCACCTAACAGCTCTATAAAACGGGATTGCTCTTGCGGCGTTGTGATAATAAGTATCTCTTTGATACCTGCGCACATCAATGTTGCTATTGGGTAATAAATCATAGGTTTATCATATACAGGCATTAACTGTTTACTAACCACTTTCGTTAACGGGTAAAGTCGAGTACCACTTCCCCCTGCAAGGATTATCCCTTTTGTGTTATGAGCTATTGTCATGTGTTAATTTTTCCCTAATTTAAAAAACAATTTTTTTTATGTAATCGGTTATTTGTGGCGGGGCTATATGGTTAAGTTGCCCTTGTGAAGCAGTTGCAGCAAGCGCCGAATTTATGGCATCCGCAAGCATAGTTTCATCGTCTGCGGGATGGAGGCCTGCAAGCTCTTTTAACTTCATATACGTTGCTAATTGATGATCATTACGATGTTCGTTTAATGAATAAAGGCGCGGCATAACAACTAGCGGTTTTCCCTCACTCAAGCAAGATAAGATGGTTCCCATACCGGCGTGACCAATCACAACATCTGCATTATTAAAGTATTCATCTGCTTCTTTGCCTGAGATAAAATCAAATACCTTGCCAATTTTAGGGCGATAACCTTGCTCGCCAACTTGAAAAACGCAATCACTATAATTTTGCTCAATTGCCCACTTTTCAATTGCTTTTATAAGCCTATCAAATGAAAGCTGAGTACCTACTGTAACGAAAATCAAAACACTCTTCCTTTATAAATAGGACCATTTTCTCTTGCGACTTCAGGCCATTGTGTTAGCCATACATCTGCAATTTTAGATACTTTGCTACCAGCAAGAGAAAGTTCTTCAGCATTGGCTACTGAATCAACCCAAACCGTTTTTGCACCTATCAATTTACCCCAAAGGAGCGCGAAAAAACCCGGTGCAGCACCTGTACTAATAATGACATCAGGACGGTGTTTTAATACCTTGAAACATGTTTGCAAAGCTAAAAGAATGAGTTTAAATTTCTGGTCCATATTTGCATCGATTACTGTTTCAAAGCGATTATCATCTACATGGCTTTTTAAAGAAGCATCATTCGTTATGAAAACAACATCATGATCTTCCCAAACAGCTGATAAGCGATTTAATTGGATCCAGTGCCCACCACGAGATGCGATGGCCATAACTTTTTTCTTATTCATACTACATTCCTTGATGACTCATCTTTTTGCCACTTATAACTGTGGATATTTTTAGCTTTTATCTGTGCTGATTTAGCAGCAATAAAATTCACCATTGCATAAACTAAAAATTCAAAAACACTCGGTTTAATGCAAAAACGTTTGCCCGGTAGCTCTTGATTAACTAAGAGATTTTTTCTTTTTAATTCAAGATTACCCAGTTTACTTCGCGTTTTAATTTTTATCAGATCTGAGAGTGTACCTGGCGCATTAACAGTAGAAATACACTGTTTATCGACCATTTGCTGTGATTGAGGTACAACTTCGCGAATAAAACCATCATCAGCAATCACATTCGGAAATACATCAAAACACTGCCTAGCAGTTTTATTTAAACCATAAACACCTGAGCCAAACCCTTGTTGGTTATAAAACTTAGTTTTAAACCACGCATTATAAAATGCTTTAACAAACACACTTGAATGGGCAAAATTCATCACCGCTTTAGGTGATGCAAGTAAAGGCGTGGTTGTGTTAGATAAGGTTTTTATCAGTGACAAAATCTCTTCATAACTGATCACAACATCCGCATCCATGTAAATACGCGGGTAACCTAATCCAGCTTGTTTTTCAGCTTCATTTAACGCATTAGTTTTTGAGCCAAGTTGGATATCTAAACAAGTAACCTGCGGGAATTCCCGACGAATAAAGTCAACGGAATCATCACTTGTGCCATTAACCGCAATAGTAATTGTGTATTCACCATTTATAACACCGTCATAGAGCGGGTTAAGTGTACGACCAATTACATTTCGCTCATTATAAGCGGGGATAATAATTGCGGGTATAAGCGTTGTCATTATATTTCCCATTTAAGCTGTTGACGGCAAAACATCCACCAAACCTTTGCTTCTGCCCGTTTGAGCTTGTGAAATGAAAGTAAGCTGTAAGCACAAGCGCGTAATACAGCACCACAAAATAGGCTTAATCTTGCGACGCCATATGACAACGGATTCCAATATTTTTTGCAGTATTTTAATTTTGAATGATAAAGAAAATTTAATTTATTCTGCGAAGTAATTGTTTTACTTCCTTCATGCATTATAACTGCTTGACTGGTTGACATAGGCTTTGCTCCGAGCTCTCTCGCTCGTCGGCAAAGATCAACCTCTTCACTATACATAAAGAAACGTTCGTCAAATCCATTTAACTCTTTCAATAAATTGGTATCCATTAATAAGAAACAACCTGAAATTGAATCTACGTATGGCAATCTATTAATTTCATCCGGAGTGTAAGCATCTGGTATACGTAGAGACAGTTTTTTTAGTAGGATGTCTCCGAAGAAAGACCAACTTAACACCCCCCTTAAACTAGGTTCGCGCCACGCGTTTTGGCCATCTATTTGCCCTTGTGAATTGATTGTTTGCCCTCCCCAAACCTTCGCATCGGGGTTAGAGTTAGAAAAATCGACAAGACTCGTTATGCTGGTTTTATTAAGCCTAACATCAGGATTCAAAAAGAGAGTTCTATTGGCTTTAATATGAGGCAAAGCTAAGTTACAACCACTACCAAACCCAACATTATTTTTTGACTCTATAATCTTAAGATCGAACCCTTCAATATTTCTAAGCAAGGCAACTGAGTCATCATGTGAAGCATTATCTACGATAATTATTTGAAGGTGCTTATTTTCATAATAACCATTTTTTATGTCGGTAATTGCGTTAAATATATCTTCGCCACAGTTATAACAAACAATGACAATGGTAATTTTATCCATTAAAAAACCCTTAAATTTAGTCGTTGTTGACTTACTTTCACTTTTTTAAGTTACACTTTTTTACGTTTACTAAATTAGATAAACAAATGATTTGTAGCTTTAAACTGTTGAATGTGTAGAAGCGTATTCCTAATTTTCTATTAACGGTTATCGCATTCGTTATACACATAGTAATTGTACCTAAAAGAGAAGATATTGCCGCTCCAACAGCGCCGTAAAGAGGAATCAGAATAATGCACGAAGAGAATATTACTAACGCTGACATGTATAAATTTATTCTCAATCCTTTTAGGTTTTTAGTCATTGTTAATATGGTCCCAAGTGGACCAACAAAACTTCTTAAAACCCAACAAAATGAAAAAATTACCAAGACTAAATAGCTATTTTGGTAATCTTTCCCAAAAACTAATAAAATCATTTCTCCAAAGAAAACGAAAGATAAAAACATCCCTATTGAAAACGCATTTGAGATAGCGATCAGCTTAATTGACTCATCATGGATTGAAGCAAATCTTCCTTTTTCAAATTGTATAGAAATTTTTGGTGCTAAAAGCGCACAAAAGGCAACAAACATGAAACCAACTAGAGTTGACAATCTAAAGGCAACTGAAATTAAAGCTAGCTCGGTTTCAGTAAGCCAAAAACCTGATAGTAGAGCGCCTCCTTGTTGGATGATTATCATAATAAAGGCGATTGCTGTGTAAGGCAGTGTATAAGTGAGTGTTCTTTTAAAGTTTAACTTATTAAAATCTTTTACATCATTTTCTATTGGCAATTTATTTAGTTTAAAAGAAAAAATAACTAAGCAACTTAGAGCAACAAAAAAACAAAGAATTATAAAGAAAACACTTAAATATAAAACATTTAAATTCATCCAATAGACAGCCAAACAAGCAACAACACCTGCAAAACTGACGCCTAAACCCAGACTCCAATATTGACTGTAAACCATAACTTGACTTTGAAAGTAAGATGCTAAAACTTGAATAAATGAGAATATCAATGTAATTATTAGAAATGAATATAAAACAAAGCGAGCTAATTCACTTTCATATATAGGAAACATATTAAAGAATGACAACAAGGCCATGATGAGGCATAAAATGATGGAGGTAAAAAAAACAAATAAACTAGTTTGAGTAATAACATTTTTATGTTCTGAGGCTGATTTTTTATGAGCCAGTTGCTTAATAATGGCATTATCCGTGCCTGCTCTTGCCAGTTGAACAAGTATCATCATTATAGAATAGCTATATAAAAAAATTCCCGCTTCTTGAGTTGATATTGATCGTGCAACTAAAAATAGAAACAAAAAAGTCAATAATGCTGATATCACTTTTGAAAAAATAGCCGCAATAGATGTCTTTTTAAATAAAGTTAATATTTTTTTCACTATAAATCCATGTGTGCTAAGACAGGTTTATGATCACTGCCGGTGTTAATATTTAGCGTTTTACCAACCTTCAAGCTGATCCCTTTTGTATAAATTTCATCAATAGAAATAAGAGGACCTAACCAGCCAATTCGGTGTTTTGGGCCTGGAAAAGTATTTATAAAGCCAGAACCATATTTTGTTAGTGCCCCCTCGAAAGCATGTTCAGACACAAGAACCTCTCTGGGTAGGTTATTCTTAGTTACATTAAAGTCACCAGCAACAATTACTTTTTTTACACTAGATTGGTTTATATCTTCAAATAACTTGCTATAAAACCTCTGATAGTTTGCGTAATTGAGAAAAAACTTGGGTGCATGAAAGTTGTAAATTAGCAATTCTTCAGCATCAACTTCAATTATGACTTTTTGTATGTTCCCAATAAATCCGGATTCTTTTACTGTCAACTTAGTCATCAAAGCAGTTCTCTTGTTTTCGTCAAATATGTATTGATAAGCAGGAAACAAATTATTTAAAGTATTTCTAAAGTTCTCTCCTTTATCTCCTTCCTGTAGAAGTAAAATATCTGGGGAATGAGATAAAATAACGCTATTAATATCAGCAATTTTTTGTTCGTTACCTGATCGTAGAGAAAAAGTGATGACAGTTAGGTTTTCATCAACCTCGTCAACCTGATTAAAACCAAAGGATAGATAAAAATAAAGAGACAATGAAATCAGGCACAAACCTAACCCTAAAAATATTTTTCTCCAAATCAGACAAGATATAGCCCCAAAAAAAACAATTAAAATTGGTATATAACCTTGTATCAACAACCACACATCATGTATTAAGCTACCACTTTGCATTTTTTATACCCTTTGTAAGTTTTGGTTTAATTAAAAAAGAGTTATAAATACCTAACATGAGAAAAACCATTAATTGAGCGCGGTCAAAAAAATCGACAGTTAAACCAGCGAATACAATAGAGGCTGTTGAGCAGAAGAACACAAAGTAAAACTTACCATCAGTTTTATGGTCTTTATTCTGCCATTGTGCTTTTAGAGTCAAGAAAAAGAAGGCTGTCAGAAAAAATAATGCAGGGTATCCACTCACGAGAGTAACATTTAACCAAAAGCTATCAACGCTATCACTCATCCAAAATGGTCTAGACCAACTTTCAAACCCAATGCCAAATAGTGGGCTATTTGCAATATCATCTGCAGAGAATTGCCATTGTTGATATCTAGCGTAGGCGGTTGCGGGGTTAAGAGCTAAAGATTCAACCATTACAAGCACAGGGCCACGGTTAGAACTAACAATGAGTAAGAGGTAGATAATGCTTATCCCCCAAACTATTACCTTATAAATATTCTCAAAATATTCAGCTATTCTCTTAAGTACAAACAATGAAAATTGCATAATGACCATTAAAAATCCTGCTGAGGTCACAGAACTTATCATAGCAACAAAGAGCCCTGTGCTCATTAACAGTGCTTTTAATGGTTTGTAATATAAAAACGACAATGGCAGAACCATCAATGCACAAATTGAATAAAGTATAGGGTGTGAAAAAACAGTACTTGCTCGATGCAGGCCATACCTAAAGTATGAATCTCCTAAATATTCTAAAACTGGGTTTCCGAATATATTTGCAGCCCAAATATGCAGTACCCTAATCCCATTGCTAGCCTCTATAATAGCTAAAGGGATTAACAACGTAAAAACTAGAAGAAATGTTTTGAATAACTTTTTAAGAGAATCTTTAGAGCCACATAATAACAACCCAAGCCCATATCCAATAAAAACCTCTAAAAAGTTAATAACACCAGACTCAAGGTTGGCTGTACCGTGATTAGCTAAAAAGCTCACTGTGACCCATGCACAATAAAGAAGTAGAAACTTTTCAGTAAGCCCAAACAAATTTTGTTTTCTTAAATTAACAAGAACAAAAGGTGTAATACAAATTAAAATTAACCTATAAAGTTCCATTCTAATTGAACCCAAATAAAAAAAAGCTTCCATGGGGATCAACATCGAATAAAAGTAGATTAATACTAGCGTGTAAATATGCTTATTTTCAGCCATCATTTTCAACTAGTATTCCAAGGGCTTTTGTTTTTATACCTGTTTTTATTACTTTTGCAGGGTTACCACCGACAATAGTATTTGAAGCTACTGACTTAGTGACTACGCTACCAGAACCAACAATACATGAATCACCTATAGTCACTCCCGGTAGAATGATTGCATTTCCCCCTATAAAACAATTTTTACCAATTTTTATTGACTTAGTAAGGTTTCTTGACATGTCGTGAGTTAGTAAAATTGCCCCAAAGGCAATATACGTACCCTCACCTATATTTATACCTTTGGGATTTGTAAGATCTAATTTTGCTTTGAGTGAAATACGAGCAGTTGGATGAATATTCATCCCAAAAACTAAATTTAGAAATTTTATTCTTAAACCTAAAATCGCATGACGTAGAGTTACATGAACTAGCCATTTAATTTTCTTAAACATTGTATTTTCTCAGATGGGTATCAATTTCATGTAATTGTTCTAATGCTATTTTTCGAACATTGGGGACATGCTTATCAAGATCAATTTGAAGTGTTGATATAGTGTTTATTGATTCGATGACTCTATTAAATACTTCATCTGTTTCAAGCTTTCGCGGATCGATCACACTATATCCAACGCCACATGATTCAAAAACACCTAACGCCTTATCACTGTAAGATATTGTGCACACTGGTGTTTGAGTTGACAAAGCTGCAATGGTCGCATGCATTCGCGTACCCATAAACCAGTCAGTTTGAGATATTAACCACTTAATCTCACATTGATCCAAATTTGCTTCTTGAACTTGAATACGTGAAGAGTCTTTTAAGCCTAAGTTTTCAATAAGCTTAATACTCGCTTTATAATCTGATTCGTAATCACCCAAAGGCGATGTCAGTACATGTGGAATCAATACAATTTTAGAATCCGTACTTTCTAAAAGGTAAGTTATTAACTTTTCAATACATTCGTTGTAATCCGCCTTGAACTTATAACGATTCCTTGCTTCGTCAGGGTCATTAAAAATAAGACCACTTACATTTATTCCCAAAACTTTTTCATTCGAATCTGATTCAAGCCATTGCATCACTGTTTGATTTATTTTGTTTACTGATTTATTTACAGGTAATGCAAAAGCCATATCAACTCCAACTTTATGGATCTTTGGATCAAAGTCATGACCTAAAAGATCTTTTAATGTCTCATACGACCTTAAATCTCTTGCCCAAGCCATTTTTGCTTGTTTTACTAACTCTCTGGCTTCATTTTTTGTTTCTTCAGATATAAAAGGTCCATACGTTTGTGGTAAAAATACGAGAGGGATATTATTTTTCAAGGCAAAATATTTAGGAGAGTTCACCAAATCAAACCTAAATTTTCCGTATAGGTCTGTAAAACTATCTCCTCCGCTTACATCAAGAAACCCATCTGTATTAAGCAAGTGTTTACAGTTGGCATTATAGAAGCCATTAAATTTACTGAAAAAGTTTAATTGTAGATAACTTTCTTTTTGGTAAAACTTTTTGCTTAGCTTAGCACCACACAATGTGACCTCTGCAGTTCCACCTTCAACAGTAAACTTATTACTACGGATGCCTTTTTTAGAATCTAACACAGTAAAATTATTGCAATTATTAAAATTATAGAGAGTGGAAATTGCAGCATTACCAAGTGCTGAAACACCTAAGTTACTAGTTCCTGGATCTGAACCGCATATTACATAATGCATATTGGTACCTTTTTCTTTATGTTATTTTATACTTTAATTTAAGACTTTGAAGTCGCTCTTTTGCCCAACATGCTGTAACTAAAAAGCCTAGTTGGCTGGTATATATATTAGGATTTTTCAATATCTTAGTTAGTTCTTTATCTTCTATACCTAAATATTCACCCATTACATCAGGAAGTAAATTTTTGATAGTTTCATCATTAATTAAAGACTGTATTGTGGATGTAGAACCAAGATCGTTTTTTCCTTTCAAGCCAATAACTCTATTGTATACTTTTCTATATTTAACAATTAATTTACTGTTTAAAAGTGAACGATTACCTAATTGATTTCCATAAGGTATTTTAGCTAAGTTGGGATTTATTTTATCGATTAGAGTAAGTTGAGCTTGTCTATTTTTACGCAACTCATTCGGTACTGCGCTTGCCCAACAGAGGTAATCATCTGTTAATAATGGGGCTGCTACGTTATAAAACCCTGATGATGCATTCAGAACAGGTCCAACCCAATTTTTCACTCGATGCTCTGAATATAACGAGACCAAACTCGAACGCCATGCTTGTGAGTTTTTAGTATTTAGTATGTCATATAAGCTTGATGTAAGGTTTTCATGCAGTAATTGATGATGACCGACATCGTTCATCATTTTATTACCAGTCAAATAGAGACGCTTTTTAATCCATGTTTCAAAAATAAATCGATTAGATATAAGAGAGTCAAAAGGGGTGAAATAGAAATCGCCTGCACACTCTCCTCCAGCCCCACTTAACTGCCCTGTTCTTTTTGGTTCTAACTTTCTATAAACTGTAGGTAACCAGCTATATGAGGCTGCATTTGCACAAAACCCAGATAAAGCAACAAACTTCAAACCATCCTCAGCAAGCTTCCGAGCATCAAAAGAATCACTTATAAAAAAGTGCTCCGTGTCTGATAACTTACTTATCAATTTTGCAATTTGGACATCACTATCTAACGCTTTACCTATAGTGAAGTTTACTTTCGGGGAAATACCGCCAGCAAGGCCTAAGGCATAAACTAGTCTACTATCAATACCACCTGTTAATTCAGCTGCATAGTCGTTCGAAAAACATTCAGCCACCATTTTAGGAAGTGTATCCAAGAGCCTTTCTTCGGCAATTTTAAAAGAAAGAGGTTCTATAGTCATTTTATGAATCGTGATTTTATTATCACAAATCTTAATATAATTTCTGGCATTTAACTTATATACGTTTTCAAAAATGGATAAACTGCCTAAACGAAACCCTATAGACACATCTTGAAAAATTGCATTTTTTGATATAGTGCAGTCAAATAAAGCTGCTAATGTACTAGGATCGGATGATACAGCTTCAATGCCATTACCTCTATCTAGATAATATATATTACCCATAGCTAATTGAGATGAACTAATTTTCAATTCCGTAGGTGTTTTATTTATATGTACTACAAGAGGATCTATTGAGCTATATTCGGATGAGTTATCTTTTTTTACGTTTACATTTGAGCCCGCAGAGTAAAATAGGCTCAAACTAGAAAGTTCTGATAATTTTTCAACTCTCTCATAATCAAGCAAAAAATCGTATGAAGAAAAGTCATTGTTGATGATCAGAAATCGGCCTTGATCGATATTATTCATTCCCTTTTCTCTTCATAGTCCATAGTATAAAATCAAATTGTATTTTACACTAAACTTTAAATTACAACAATCCATATTGGGAACATAATTATACCTATTTATTTTTAACATCTTAAAAATTGACTAGCACCTCGTCAACAATAAGGATTTTCATGCAAATTTAATTTGATGGATTGCATTTAAGTGTTATTTATAAAAAAAATAAGAT
>NZ_PYHV01000012.1:0-134645 GCF_004766475.1 Pseudoalteromonas sp. KS88 | reverse complement strand
CTCTTTGTTGCTCGGTTTTTACTTAGCCCGCTAGGTTACAAACCTCGCGCCGCGATTAAATCGCCCCTAGATTGAACAAATTTCAATCCACAAAGGTCAACACGCCCTAATGTATTGATATTAAATCACAAATATATTTATTAGTCTCCAGCCGGAGACTTTTAGCGATAACAAGGCGAATTTACGCGTCAATAGCTAGCCTATTGCAAGTAAATTCAACGCAGTTAGCGTTGAAAGTAGCCGCTGGAGATAGATTTATTATCCAGAGTTCAGGTTAAGTACATAGTAGTGAGTTGTTAAGGCTCTCTAAGCTTCTCTAAAGGTATTTTATGATTAGTGATGAGCAGGTGTGTACTCTAGTGCCATAATACGCCAGAGCGCATTTGAACACCTTTCATGCATGAAGTCTTTGATGTGGAAATACTTTGGAGGAGGAAACAAAAAAGCCTTATCAAATTAATGAAAAGGCTTTTTAGTCGACTATCTGAACTAAGTAACTTAGTTAGATGTAAAGCTCACTGGACGACGTTCTTTACGAGGACCGCCACGCTTATCACCGCGTTGGTTGTCTTTGTTAAAGTTACGCTTTCTGTCACCGCTAGGGCGCTCAGAGCGTTCGCCGCGTGGCTCAGCTGGGCCTTGATCTTGAGTCAATGTCATACCCATTGGGCGTTTACAAATAAACACCTTTTGGAAGTGATCAAGTACATCTTTAGGCATGTTTTGCGGTAATTGTACCGTACTGTGACTGTCGTGAAGACGAATGTCACCAATAAACTTGCTTGAGATATCAGCTTCGTTAGCGATTGCACCCACAATGTTCTTAACTTGAACACCATGTTCACGACCTACTTCGATACGGTAAGTATCCATAGGACCTGCATCACGGCTATTACGCTCACGAGGTTTACGCTCAGCGCGCTCACCACCACGTTCGTTACGACGACCACGGTCACCACGTTCATTGCGAGCATTACGCTCATTGCGCTCACGTGGTTGAATCTTAACTTCTTCAACTTTGATTGGCGATTGTTGCTGTGCTAAACACAGTAATGCGCCGGCTAAGTCTTCAGGAGCAAGGTCAAGTTTTTGTGCCATGTTAGCAGCAACTTCATTGAAGAAAGTGATATCTTTATTTTCAAGAGCAAGGGTAAGCTTCTCTTGTAATGCATTGATACGTTTTTCTTCAACAACTTTAGCTGTTGGTAGTTCAACTTGGGCAATTTCAGATTTAGTATGACGAATGATATTTTTAAGTAAATAACGCTCGTTATGCTTAACGAATAAAATTGCTTTACCAGTACGACCAGCACGACCTGTACGGCCGATACGGTGAACGTAGGCTTCAGAGTCTTGTGGAATATCGTAGTTGATAACTAAGCTTAAACGGTCAACATCAAGACCACGAGCAGCTACGTCTGTTGCAATAACAACGTTTAGCATGCCGCTTTTTAAGCGATCAACAGTACGTTCACGTGCTTGCTGGTTCATATCACCATTAAGAGGCGCAGCAGAGAAACCTTCGCGCTCTAATAATTCAGCAAGTTGAACTGTGTCGTTACGTGTACGTACGAAAACAATTGCACCTTCGTATTGTTCAGCTTCTAAGAAGCGTACGATGGCTTTGTTTTTATGTACGTGAGCATTCCAAAATACTTGCTCAACTGAAGATACAGTCGAGTTACGTGCAGAAATATGAACCTGTTCAGGGTTATTCATATATTTGCTGCTGATATTTTGGATTTGCTTAGGCATAGTCGCAGAGAAAAGACATGTTTGCTTTTCACGCGGCGTTTTTTCCATGATGTTTTCAACATCATCGATAAAGCCCATGCGTAACATTTCATCGGCTTCATCAAGTACAAGTGCTTGTAAAGCATCAAACTTGATTGTGCCACGGTTAATGTGATCGATTAAGCGACCAGGCGTTGCGACAATAATTTGCGCGCCACGACGAAGTGCACTTAATTGGATGCTGTAGCTTTGGCCACCATAAAGTGCCAATACTTCTACACCACGAGTGTGTTTTGCATATTGTTCAAATGCCTCAGCAACTTGGATCGCAAGCTCACGGGTTGGTGTGAGTACAAGGATCTGTGGCTGTTTCACAGACGGGTCAATATTGTTTAGTAATGGCAGTGCAAATGCTGCTGTTTTACCTGTACCCGTTTGTGCTAGTCCCAGTACGTCCTTTCTTTCTAGCAATAACGGTATACATTGAGCTTGGATTTCAGATGGTGTCTTGTAACCCAACTCTTCAACTGCCTTTAAAATTGCAGGAGAAAGATTTAGAGATTCAAACGTGACTGGTTCTGACATTAATACGCCTCAACGAATTTAAAGAGGCGCGCATTGTATAGGAAATACGAGGCAATTGCTTGTATAAATTACAACTAATTTATATGTGCTTGATGTTGATTGAAATTTAACCAGCTCAATATTCGCTCAAGTTGAACTGGTTAATAATAACAACGCAATACTTATTTGTATAAGCCGAGGTTTTCTTTTGCGTAAGCTTCAAATTCAGTGAACCCACCGATGTGAGCTTGGTCTACAAAAATTTGCGGAACAGTCGGGCATGGTTTACCAGCAGACTGTTCTAGATCTTCTTTGCTAATGCCTTCTTTGATAATATCAATATAACGAAATTTGAAGTCATCACGTTCATCAGCTAATTTTTGTGCAACATCTTTTGCACGAACACAAAATGGGCAGCCTTCACGGCCAAAAATTACAGTTAACATATCGCTCTCCTCGATTTGGTTTTGTCTATCTTATCTAACTGAAGCAAAATATACAGTGTAAAAAAACGATTAGTTAATTCTATTTAAATGATGAGCTCGAGTGATTAATGACACTACGAGCTCATCAAATAGTTAGAAGGTGAGGCTGAAGCCAATTGAAGGGCGCATCTCAAAATCGTCATCACTTTCTTTGATAATTAAATCATTCGTTGAGGACACTTTTTGATAGTCTAAATCTATACCGCTTGTATTACCTTGGCCGTATGCGTTCATTAGTTCTAAAATTAAAACGCCATCTAACCCCCAAAAGTCTGTTTTACGTTCGAAACGAATATCAAGGCGATGATATACATCAAATCGCTTGGAGAACGGGTCGCCGTATTCAGGTAAAAACCGCCCCTCAAACTCGGGGTTTTCTTTCACACCAATAATAGGGGTGTAAGTTTGACCACTGCGTGCTGTGAAGTTAAAGCCACCTTGCCACTTTTCACTGATTTGATAATTAAACACCATATTGACAACTAAAGGGGTGTCTGCGTAATAGTCTCGGGTTATGTTTTGGCGTTGATCAGTACGCTCACTTTTTGCATAGCTCACAGCGAGCCAGCCATACCATTTATCCGTTTTATTTTTATTAATTAATAAGTCAACACCGTAAGCGCGCCCTGTGACATCGTTGCTGTAAAGCGTTGCTGCGTCAGGGTAGTTATTTAATGCTAATGGTAAATCGTCCATGGTTTTATAATACCCTTCAACAGACCATGTCCAATCACCTGCAAGTTCTTGTGCAAAACCTAGACTGCCATGTTTTGAGGTTTGCGAACGTAAATTAGGGTTACCATGCTCTGGTAATAGGTAGTCAACATCTTGCATACGGTTATAGTGGCCATATTTGGCGTTAATACTGTTACGATCATTAATAAAGTAGGTAAGAGCAAGGCGTGGCATAACAAAATCTTCATCGGTGTAATCATTGCTCTGATACTGTACACCCACTTCACTTTGCCATTGGTCATTGATATCCCAAATATGACTAGCACCAACAAAGTATTTATCAAGCGCGAGGCTGTCTTTGCCCGTGATGCGTTCGCCTTTATTTAAATCACAATCAGGGTCCAGCTCAGTACAAAGATACTGAAAGCCATCGTAACTGTAAGTTGTGTCGTTATCAAAATAAGCAGCATCAAATACAAGTTGCTGCGCTTTATTGATGCGCCAATTTAAGCGGCCTTTATAGGTGATTTGTTTTTCCTGTTCTTCTTCAAAAAAACCATCACTCAAGGTGGCGCGTTTACCGTATTCTAATCGCCCTGAATGATCGAGTGCACCAATACCTAACCGTAAACTAAAGTCTTTATTAAAGTGATCCCACAAAATACTTTGGCTGATAAATTCGCGAATGAAATCAGCATCGCCTTGATATTCTGGGTTCTTTAGTGATAATTCGGCACGCTGATTAAAACCTGCTGCAACTGAATCTTTAGCGCCTGTAAATGATACCGTAAGTGCATTTTTATCATTGATGTCCCAAATCCACTTTCCTTGATAGTCATGATCATCAGGCGCATCGTTGATGGTGACACCACTGAGCTCTCCATCATCATCTTCAAGCTCTTCACCTTTTGAGAAAAATAGGGGTAAGGTACTTTTTCGCCCTGATAGATAAAATGCGGTGTTTTCTGTTAACTGTCCTTCCATAAAAACACCGGCATTAAACATTGTAAAATCCAGAGTGGTTGTAATCGGTTGGTACTTTGGGTTACGCAGTGTTACGTCAAACACGGCACCAGTGGCATTGCTATAGCTGGAACCGTAGCCTGCCGAGTAAAGCTGAAAATCTTGAATTAAATAACGATTAAAAATAGAGCTGCCAAAGTCATGAAAGATATAGCCTGCAGGCATAAAGTCAACTTCAAATAGGTTGTCATCAGGTGATGAACCACGTACAGCTGGCTCACTCATTGAGCCACCCGCAGCAACGACACCTGGTAATGCAAAAACAGCACGGAGCGGGTCGCCCATTGCGCCGGGCATAGTGACTAATTTTTCGGTGTTTTCTGTTATTTCACTGGTGATACTGCTGCGTTTATAGATAACATCTATATGTTCCATTGTGTCTTTATTTGTTGATGAATCAGTATTTGCCTGTGCTAAAAGTGGCAAGCAAAGGGCAAGCGGCGTTAAACGAAAAAGTGTGTGCAGTTGGTTGGCTATCATGTCTCTTCCATGGTTGTGAACGAATGTGATTGCCACGTATCATAGAGAGAAACAACGTAAAAATACTTAGTAAACTGTAAGTACTTGTAGGCTAAGTGTTGCAAATTATTACACTGTTACAAAGCCCTTAATGTAATACCTAATTGGCTTGAATAACCCATAGAACGCGCACTGATCTGAAGTTGCTCATTGATAATGTAATAGGTAGGAAAAGCGGATACTTTATAGTTAGCTTGAGTTTGCTCATTTCCAAGCAGTATTGGCATTGTCAGCGCTAAATCACTGACAAACTCTTCTACTTGCATTGTACTTTTATAATCCAGTGCAATACCAATCGCATTAATGTCACTGCCTTTTATGGCGGCTTCTAAATTTGGCATGCTGTATTTGCAAACCGTGCACCAGGGGGCGAAAAAGTAAATAACAGTCGTTTTTCCTTTAAGCTCAGCGATACTCAAACGTTTATCGATCTTATTAAGTAATGCCAAGCTAAAGTAGGGAGCTGCGCTATTATTTGTTTTTAGTAGATTACGCTCTTGAAACGCGCTAACCAAAAAAAAGATTATTGCTGCCAAAGCTATGTTTATCAGTGTACTGCGAATGAGTTTCAAGTATATCTCCAAACTGAGTGACATTCTTGTGGTTGAATTATTAAGTTTAACCCTAAGTTATTTTAATGGAAACCATGAAGATGTTTAGGTTTACACTTTACAAAGGAGATCATGATTATGAACAAGACTACAGCACCAGCAGACATAATGCCTACATTGACGGCAAATGATATTGATGGCAAATCTCTTGATTTAACTGAGCGACAAACTGAGCTACCTTGGAAGATGATAGTTATTTACCGTGGTAAGCATTGCCCGCTATGCACTAAGCAATTAAACGCTTTGGCTAAGATAAAAGATGACTACACTGAGGCAGGTATCGAGATTGCCGCTGTCAGTGCTGATAGCCAAGAGCAGTTGAACGGACATTTGAAGGACTTAGAGGTTAATTTCCCGCTTTATTCTGGCTTAACACTCGAGCAAATGACAGATTTAGGCGTTTATATTAGTGAGCCGCGTAATAAAAATGAGACCGATCATCCATTTGCAGAGCCTGCGATATTTGTACTTAATGAAGATAATCAAATTCAGATCACCGATAAATCTAACGCGCCATTTTCACGCCCTGATTTAAATGCGCTACTCTCGGGTATTAAGTTTATTCGTGAAAACGATTACCCAATTCGTGGCACATTTGCACCATAATTTAGAGGAGTGGGGCATACAAAGAGTATGTCCCTCATTATTTTTTAAACTTTTTTATTTTTTTACTTGAAAACAATTTTGCCGTCCATATATAGTTTAGTGAGGACGCCTGATGGGTCCCAAATTAAACAAAAGTAATTGAAATTTATATTATTAATTAAACTTTGCCTGCGCTTGTTCAAACGAAAAGCACATGCAAAATATCGCTTAAATATGAGGATATTATTATGCGTACAGTAGATTTATCACCACTTTATCGTTCATTCATTGGCTTCGATCACTTAGCATCTTTAATGGATGCCGCGGCTCGCACAGACAAGCAGCCAAGTTTTCCTCCGTACAATATCGAAGCGCTCGATAAAGACAAATACCGTATCACTATGGCTGTAGCCGGTTTTAGTGACAATGAGCTGACCATTGAGTCAGAAAACAACACCTTAAAAGTTGCAGGTATAAAAGCCGAAAAAGGTGAATCTGATGAGCGTAAGTTTATTCATCAGGGTATCGCCGAACGTAACTTTGAGCGTAAATTTCAGCTAGGCGACCATGTTAAAGTTCTTGGCGCAGATTTAGCTAACGGCTTACTGAGTATTGACCTAGAACGTGAAATACCAGAAGCATTAAAGCCACGCAAAATTGAAATTGGCAGTGGTAACTTGCTAGAAGGGAAATAACCAACCCTTAAACATTATTTCCCCTAATTGACTTGTTATTTTTAGTAGCCGCCTCATTTGAGGCGGCTTTTTTATTACTGGTTCAGTAATCAATATTGTCTACAAGTTTTCAATATTATCTAAACACCATTTAGCTCTGCCTAAGGTGGCTTGGCGCTGTTCTGGAGCTTGCTTCTGCCAATTTTTATACACCATACCGATACGCGGGTTTCGAGATAATCTTTCTTCATGCTTATCCATAAAGTGCCAATACAAGCTATTGAAAGGACATGCAGAGTCTTCAGTTTTTTCCTTTACGTTATAATGACAATCTTTGCAGTAATCGCTCATTTTATTTATGTAATTTCCACTTGCCGCATACGGCTTAGTTGCAATAAGCCCTCCATCGGCAAACTGACTCATACCGCGTGTGTTAGGCATTTCTACCCATTCAATGGCATCGATATAAATACCCAGATACCAACTATCTACTTGGGCAGGGTCCATCTCAGTTAATAAACAAAAATTACCGGTTATCATTAAGCGTTGAATATGATGCGCGTATGCCGTGTCTAAACTTTGGCTAATTGCATGCTTCATACAATTCATATTAGTTTTTCCATGCCAAAAATAATCAGGCAAAGAACGACTAGCGTTTAATTCATTTTTAACTGCGTAATCGGGCATGTTTTGCCAGTAAACGCCACGTACATACTCACGCCATCCCAGAATTTGCCGAATAAATCCTTCAACTTGTGCTAGGTTGATATCGTTAGGTCGCGATTCAAACTCTTTAAGAACTTGGTTTATGACTTGCATCGGGTGGATCATTTTAGTGTTTAGCGCAAAAGAAATGCGGCTATGGTATAGGCTCCATTGTTCAGAGCTATTACAGGTCATTGAATCTTGGAACTGGCCAAATAAAGGAAGTAAATATGCGCAAAAGTAATCAAGTAATTGTTTTGCCTGATTACGACTGGTAGGCCAAAGTAAAGTATCAGAGCAGTGGCCAAATGTTTTCACATCATGGCTTTCAATACGTGTCACAATATTTTGGATAGAGTTTTGAAATACCTTTGCTTGGGGTATTTTCTCCAAATCAGCTTTTTTAAGCTTATTACGGTTAGCTTGGTCGTAATTCCATTGGCCGCCTTTAGGCGAGTCACCCTCCATTAAGATATCAAAACGCTTTCGCATCATCCGATAAAAAAACTCCATTTTGATATGTTTGTCTTTTTTAAAATGCTTAGGTATATCTTTAAATGGTAATAAAAAGTGCTCTGTGTCGGTGCCTTTCACCTTTATTGTGCTATTTTGTTTAAGATTATCCATTTGCTTTTGCAAGCGGTATTCATCCGGGTATTGGTATTCAATTTTATTGCAATGGTAACGTTGTGCTAACCGTTCTAAAAGATCGTAAAGCGTTTTGTCATTTTGTGTGTCATCTAAAGTTAGGTGAAGTACGTTTAATTTTGCGCTTTTCAACGCATTGGCAAAATTTTCCATGGCACTAAAAAAAGCAACGACTTTTTGAATATGATGTTTAACATAGCCTGTTTCTTGCTTTAATTCGGCAATAACATAAAGGATGTCATCCTGTTGCTGCTCTTTATACCAGCTATGGTTAGGGTTAAGTTGATCGCCAAAAATAAATCGAAGAGTATTGTATTTCATAGAATATGCCAGACTAATTTATTGTTCATGGATTTATAGTGTATAGCTGCTTTACGAAGACAAAGAGTCATGCGATCGGATTTTTTATGACGATATTGTAGGCTATGACTCAATATTGACTTGTTGTTTATTCATGAAATCACTGAGTTTTAATACGTTGCTAGTATTAAATAAATAACCTGTGACAATACTTTTGAATATATTAATTGCGTGCTGCCAAACGCTTTCTAACTTAGGTGGATAACAGCCTTTTAGATGAATTTTTAAAGTCGCTAAGAATGAGTTGCATAGAATATCTGTGTCTTGGTGGCTCATGCCCATATTACTTAAGTTTTTAGCATAATGTTCTATAAAAGGAGTAACTGTTCTTAGATTATCCAAGTGCATAACGATACGTTCAAGAACACAATAAAGGATATAGGTTTTTTCATTTATTTTACTGTTTGATAAACAAAGCATATCAAGAGGTTCTCTTTTTACATGCATTTGAAATGTATATGAAAAGCAGTGGAAGTTGGGTTTAACAACGTGAAGACTATTCAGTAATAGTTGTTTTTCAAGCGTACTAATTCCCATAAATCCCCCCGAATTATGCCCAGTGTATTTTTTTAAGTATAGGCAATAGAAACCATTATAGGTAAGTAAATAGTAACTTATATTTGGTTATTCATAGCGTGTCTCAGTCAAATTGAGCTCTAAAGATGGTTATATCTACTCACCATGTAAACGCAACTAATAATATATTTATTGAGTCTAGCCGCTTTTGCTATTAATCAAGTCATAGGTGGTGGTAGGCCACCACTGAAATTTACCATTAACAACTCCGTGTTTGTTACTAACGCCTGCCCTTAAATATCGCATATTTACAGTGTAATTCTTTATCTGTTTTTTGGTTGCTAATTATGCCAAGAGCCTTTATAATAGCCGCATTGTTTAGCTTAGAGTGATAAAGCTAAATAGTTACTTAGTGATAAGTAACAGTTGGCGCGGGATGGAGCAGCCTGGTAGCTCGTCGGGCTCATAACCCGAAGGTCGTCGGTTCAAATCCGGCTCCCGCAACCAATTTAAATTGGATTAAGAAAAGAAGCGACTTGCATTAGCGATTGTTTTATATTCTAAAGCCAATATATAGATGGCCGTTAAGTCTGTTATTTATATGAAGTCGCGCATTCTATGTAATGCGCGTTTTGCGTTTAAGCTATTGAGCTTATTTAGGTGGCATTGCTACCCGCAACCAAGCTTGGCCCATGGCCACACAGTTTTATGCTTTAGGTGTGACGCCCCGCTTGGTTCGGGGCGTTGTTGTATCTGCACCACTTGGTTTTAACCAAAAAATAAGCTACGTATTTTAGGGCTATAAGCCCTTTTTTTGTTTGTATGGAGGATTTTCGTGACAAAACTTGAGCAAGATTTACTAACCATGCTTTCACCGTCTGTTGAAATGTTAGGCTTTGAACTACATGGTCTTGAGTTTGTACAAGCAGGTCGCCATTCTACGCTTAGGGTTTATATTGACCATGAAGCGGGGATTTCGGTTGATAACTGTGCTGATGCTAGTCGTCAAATAAGCGCAATTTTAGATGTCGAAGACCCGATTACAAATGAATATGATTTGGAAGTATCGTCTCCTGGTGTTGATCGTCCATTATTCAAACAAGATCACTACGAGAAGGCGCAAGGAGAGGAAGTACGCGTGCGTACTAAGCTTCCACAAGATGGTCGTCGTAACTTTAAAGGCGACTTAGTATCAGTTAGCAGTGATATGATCACACTATCTATTGATGGTGCTGAAAATATGATCATGCTTAGCAACATTGAACGTGCGAACATAATCGCAAAGTTTTAGTTCGAGTGCGAAGGAATAGGGCAAGCGAGGCATTACCCATGGCAAAAGAGATATTATTGGTTGCTGAAGCCGTTTCCAATGAGAAAGCGGTACCAAAAGAAAAGATTTTCGAAGCGCTAGAGTTCGCATTAGCGACTGCGACCAAGAAAAAACACACAGGCGAAATTGAAGTTCGTGTAGCAATTGACCGTAAAACTGGTGACTACGATACATTCCGTCGCTGGCAGATTGCACAAGTACTTGAAGATGGTTCATTAGAGAACCCATACAGCGAGATTACACTTGAAGCTGCACAAGTTGAAGATGAAAATCTACAACTTGGTGATTTTGTTGAAGAGCAAATCGAGTCAATTAAATTTGACCGTATTACAACACAAATGGCTAAGCAAGTTATCGTACAAAAAGTACGTGAAGCTGAGCGTGCTTTAGTTGTAGATGCATACAAAGATCAGCAAGGCGAGCTTGTAACAGGTGTTGTTAAAAAAGCAACACGTGATGCAATCGTGCTTGACTTAGGTAACAATGCTGAAGCGGTTATTTACCGTGACGACATGCTACCGCGTGAAAACTTCCGTCCAGGCGACCGTATCCGTGGTCTACTTTACGAAGTAAAACCAGAAGCTCGTGGCGCGCAGTTATTTGTAACGCGTTCTAAGCCAGAAATGCTAATGGAACTGTTCCGCATTGAGGTGCCAGAGATTGGCGAAGAGATGATCGAATTACGTGCGGCAGCTCGTGATCCAGGTTCTCGTGCTAAAATCGCTGTTAAATCTAACGACAAGCGTATTGACCCAGTGGGCGCCTGTGTAGGTATGCGTGGTGCACGTGTGCAAGCAGTTTCAACTGAATTAGGTGGTGAGCGTGTTGATATCGTTCTTTACGATGACAACCCAGCGCAATTTGTTATCAATGCTATGTCACCTGCAGAAGTGGCGTCTATCGTAATGGATGAAGACACGCACTCAATGGATATCGCTGTTGAGGCAGATAACCTTGCACAAGCAATTGGTCGTAATGGTCAAAATGTACGTCTTGCTAGCCAGTTAACTGGTTGGGAATTAAACGTAATGACTGTCGAAGACATGCGTCAAAAGAACGAAGCTGAATCAGATAAGTTAATTAACTTATTCACTGAAAACTTAGATATTGATGATGACTTTGCAACGTTGCTTATTAACGAAGGCTTCTCAACACTTGAAGAAGTGGCTTATGTGCCAGCGTCAGAGTTTTTAGAAATTGACGGCCTAGATGAAGATACGGTTGACGTGTTACGTTCACGTGCAAAAGATGCTCTAACAACTAAAGCATTAAAAACTGAAGAAAGCCTAGAAGGTGCTGAGCCTGCTGAAGACTTATTAGCATTAGAAGGGTTAGAGCGTCACCTTGCATTTGTAATGGCAAGTAAAGGTGTAGTAACGCTTGAAGATTTGGCTGAACAGGGTATCGACGAGTTAGTTGATATTACTGAGCTGTCACCTGAACAAGCAGGTGAGCTGATAATGGCTGCGCGTAACATTTGTTGGTTCGCAGACGAGTAATTTATTAACGGAGGTATTAGAAACTATGGCAGAAGTAAATGTTGAAAAACTAGCCGGGGATATTGGTACAACTGTTGATAAATTGCTACAGCAGTTTTCACAAGCCGGTATAGATAAAAAAGCGGGTGAGAATGTAACTGAAGCAGAAAAAGCAAAGTTACTTGATCACTTGAGCAAGTCACATGGTGGCACGGGTTCTGAAGGCCCAGCTCGCATGACATTGCAACGTAAAAGCAAAAGCACACTAAGTGTGACAGGCTCTACGGGTCAAGCAAAGTCAGTGCAAGTAGAAGTGCGCAAAACACGCACTTATGTTAAGAAAAGCGCTATTGAGCAAGAGCAAGAGCAAGCACGTATCGCCGCTGAAGAAGCTGCACGTCGTGAAGCTGAGCAAAAAGCTGCTCAAGAGGCTGCTGAACTTAAAGCGAAACAAGATGCAGAACGTAAAGCCAAAGAAGAGGCTGATCGTAAAGCAAAAGAGGAAGCTAAACGTAAAGCAGATGCTGAACGTGTAGCAAAACAGAAGCAGATGACCCCTGAGCAAAGTGCTAAGTCTGAGAAAGATCGCATCGAAGCTGAGCGTCTGCAAAAAGAAGCAGAAGAGGCCGCATTGAAGAAAGCTGAAGAAGAAGCGAAACGTCAAGCAGAAGAAGCAAGAAAGCTAGCTGAAGAGAACTCAGCTCGTTGGAAGAAAGAAGAAGAAGAACGTAAGAAACGCGAAGAAACCGCGGATCACCACCTTACGACTTCTACTTACGCACGTGAAGCAGAAGATGTTGCTGATGCGCGTGATGAGCAAGGTTCACGCCGTGCGAAGAAAAAGAAAAAAGCCCCAGCAAAAGATAAGTTTGCAGGCAAAGGCCGAAACAAAGGCAAGCTAAAAGCACCAACGTCATTACAGCATGGTTTCCAAAAACCTACCGCTGACGTTAAAAATGAAGTGCGTATTAGCGAAACAATTACAGTAGCTGAGCTTGCATCACGCATGGCAGTTAAAGGCGCTGAAGTTGTTAAAACAATGATGAAAATGGGTGACATGGTTACTATTAACCAAGTTATTGACCAAGAAACTGCGCAGCTTGTAGCAGAAGAAATGGGCCATAAAGTTATCATCGTTAAAGAAAACGAATTAGAGCAAACAGTACTAAATGACCGTCATGAAGATGGCAAGTCAGAGCCGCGTGCGCCAGTTGTTACTGTAATGGGTCACGTTGACCATGGTAAAACATCAACACTTGATTACATTCGCTCTGCGAAGGTTGCATCAGGCGAAGCTGGTGGTATCACGCAGCACATTGGTGCTTACCACGTTGAAACTAATGGCAACATGATTACTTTCCTAGATACTCCAGGACATGCCGCGTTTACATCAATGCGTGCACGTGGTGCTAAAGCGACTGATATCGTAATCCTAGTGGTTGCAGCAGATGATGGTGTAATGCCACAAACTAAAGAAGCGGTACAGCATGCTCGTGCAGCTGGCGTTCCTTTAATTATCGCTGTAAACAAAATGGATAAAGAAGGCGCGGATCCAGATCGCGTTAAGAACGAGCTAGCACAGCTAGACGTTATCCCAGAAGATTGGGGCGGTGATACGCAGTACGTTCATATTTCAGCTAAAACTGGTTTAGGTATTGATGACCTATTAGAAGCGGTTCTTATGCAATCAGAGCTTCTAGAGCTATCTGCACCGAGCGAAGGCATGGCAGCAGGTGTTGTAATTGAATCTCGTCTTGATAAAGGCCGTGGTCCAGTTGCATCTATCCTTGTTCAGTCAGGTACGCTTAACCAAGGTGATATCGTACTATGTGGCCTTGAATACGGCCGTGTTCGCGCAATGAAAGACGAAAACGGTAAAGACATTCGTTCTGCTGGTCCATCTATTCCTGTAGAAATTTTAGGTCTTTCTGGTATCCCAGCAGCAGGTGATGAAGCCACTGTTGTTAAAGATGAGCGTAAAGCGCGTGAAGTTGCTCTTTATCGTCAAGGTAAATTCCGTGACGTTAAATTGGCTCGTCAACAAAAAGCGAAACTTGAAAACATGTTTACAAACATGGCTGAAGGCGATGTTTCAGAAGTTAACGTGGTACTTAAAGCAGACGTTCAAGGTTCAATTGAAGCAATTTCAGATTCACTAACCAAGCTTTCTACTGATGAAGTAAAAGTGAAGATTGTGGGTTCTGGCGTAGGTGGTATCACTGAAACTGATGCAACACTTGCAGCTGCTTCAAACGCAATCGTCGTTGGCTTTAACGTTCGTGCTGATGCATCAGCGCGTAAAGTGATTGATACTGAAAACCTAGATCTTCGTTATTACAGCGTAATCTATGCGTTAATCGAAGAAGTTAAGCAAGCCATGTCTGGTATGCTTGCTCCTGAGTTTAAGCAAGAGATCATTGGTCTTGCTGAAGTACGTGACGTATTTAAGTCTCCAAAAATTGGCGCAATTGCTGGTTGTATGGTTACTGAAGGTACTATTAAGCGCAGCGCACCAATTCGTGTATTACGTGAAAACGTGGTTATCTACGAAGGTGAACTTGAGTCACTTCGTCGCTTTAAAGACGACGTTCAAGATGTTCGTAATGGCATGGAATGTGGTATCGGCGTTAAGAACTACAATGACGTTCGCGTTGGTGACCAAATCGAAGTATTCGAAACAGTTGAAGTACAACGTTCACTTTAATTGTTAGCATATTAAGATAATAAATGGGGGCTCAGCCCCCATTTGTGTATCCATTATTAAATTAACTTATTTATATTTCTCAATAAGTTATAAAATTAGAGTGAAGAACAATGAGAGAATTTTCTCGCACTGATCGTGTTGCTCAGCAAATTCAAAAAGAAATTGCTGTTATCTTACAACGCGAAATTAAAGATCCACGTTTAGGCATGGTGACTGTATCAGCCGTTGAAGTATCACGTGACTTATCTTACGCCAAAGTATTTATCACGGTATTTAATACTGAAGATGAGAACGCCGCTAAGCAAAGTGCCAAAGTACTTAACGAAGCAACGGGTTATATCCGTTCGCTATTGGGTAAGCGTATACGTGCTCGTATTATGCCTGAGCTTAAATTTGTGGTTGATAACTCGCTAATGGAAGGGATGCGTATCTCTAACTTAGTTGACTCTGTGATCCGTGAAGATAATGCTAAACACGTAGATGATGAAAACGACAGCGAAGAAGGCACTAAAGACTAATGGCAAGACGCAGTAAGGGCCGTCCGATTGATGGCATTTTGTTGTTAAACAAACCACAAGGTATTTCATCGAACAGAGCCTTACAGCAAGCAAAAGGTATTTATTTTGCGCAAAAAGCTGGGCATACCGGGGCACTTGACCCTTTAGCCACAGGTATGTTGCCGATTTGCTTTGGTGAAGCAACTAAGTTTACCCAGTTTTTACTCGATACAGATAAAACCTATGTGGTTCGAGCAAAACTAGGTGAGCGTACCACAACGTCAGACTCTGATGGTGAAGTGGTAGAAACACGTGATGTTAACGTGACAAAAGAACTGCTCGAGCAAGAAATTGCCAAATTCTTAGGTGAGTCAGATCAATACCCATCAATGTACTCAGCGTTAAAATATGAAGGTAAACCTTTATATAAATACGCACGCGAGGGTATTGAAGTACCGCGCAAGTGTAGAAAAATCAATGTATTTAGTTTAACGCTTGATGAGTTTGATGAAGCGAACAACGAAGTACAAATGACTGCTCATGTATCAAAGGGTACCTACATCCGCACAATTGTTGATGACTTAGGTGAAAACCTGGGCTGTGGCGCGCATGTGATTATGTTACATCGCTCAGCTGTTGGGCATTACCCCGCGGATAAGATGGTCTCGCTTGAACAGCTTGAAGCATTGCTAGCAAAAGCCAAGGCTGAAGAGCTTGCACCTTCGCAATACCTTGATGAGCTGCTATTACCTATGGATACAGCATTGGTTGATTTACCAGTTGTTGAGATAACTAAAGAGCAAGGCGTGTCATTTAGTTATGGTCAGGCTGTTGTGTTGGGTAAAATCTTACCTGAAGGGCCAATAAAAGTGCTGGCAGATGGCGTGTTTATTGGCACCGGAGAGCGTAACCCAGATGGGCATTTGAAGTCCAAACGCGGTTTATCTAATCAACAAGAGTCGACAGACTAAGTTTATCTTGTAGTTATAACCAAAACTGGTAGAATACGCCCGCTTAATCGTTTTGGCTGAATTAGTGATCGGCTAAAGCACCTTTTACATTTATTTTTGGAGTTACTATGTCACTAAGCAATCAAGAAAAAATCGATATCATCGCAAAATTCGCACGTGCAGAAGGCGACACTGGTTCACCTGAAGTACAAGTTGCACTTTTAACTTTTGATATCAACAAGCTTCAAGGTCACTTTGCTGATCACAAGCATGACTTCCACTCTCGTCGTGGTCTGCTTCGTAAAGTAAGCACTCGTCGTAAACTGCTTGATTACCTTAAAGGTAAAGACATTGCACGTTATACTGCGTTAATCCAAGAGCTTGGCCTACGTCGCTAAGATCTAGATTACCTAAAAAGGAGCTTTCTGGCTCCTTTTTTTGTGCCTGAAAATCCCTAGAACAAAAATTAAACTGCTTGAAAAATCAATAAAAACCTCCATCAATAGTTACAGCTATATACTCAGCTAAAGTGCGTACTATAATCTGGTTGCTAGACTCGCATTTTTACGTGGCTTTGGTATATACTATGCGCGTAGATAAAAAGGTTTATCTACGGTTATTTACATCATTGCCAATTGTAGTACTTAATTGATTTCCAACTGAATACAATTATGTACTGTAATTGGTACTTTGATGGAACACTTATTTAGATTTAAAGGATATTTTAAGTGCAAGCAATTATTAAAGAATTTCAACTAGGTCAACACACAGTTACCCTAGAAACGGGTGCAATCGCACGTCAAGCAGACGGCGCAGTACTAGCAAGCATCGGCGACACGTCAGTATTAGTGACTGTTGTTGGTAAGCGTGAAGCACAACCAGGTCAAGACTTCTTCCCACTAACAGTTAACTACCAAGAGCGTATGTACGCTGCAGGTCGTATCCCAGGTGGTTTCTTAAAGCGTGAAGGTCGTCCTAACGATGGTGAAACACTTATTGCACGTCTTATTGACCGTCCAATTCGTCCACTTTTCCCAAATGGTTTCGTAAACGAAGTACAAGTTATTGCTACAGTTGTTTCTGTTAACCCTGAAATCCAACCTGATATGGTTGCGATGATTGGTACTTCAGCAGCACTTGCTATTTCTGGTATTCCGTTCAGCGGCCCAATCGGTGCAGCGCGCGTTGGTTATATCAATAACGAATACGTACTTAACCCAACACTAAAAGAGCTTGAAGAAAGCCAATTAGACTTAGTTGTTGCAGGTACTGATAACGCAGTACTTATGGTTGAATCAGAGGCAGACGTTCTTGCAGAAGACGTAATGCTTGGTGCGGTTGTGTATGGTCATGAGCAATCTCAAGCTATTATCAACGCAATCAACGAATTCAAAGCAGAAGCAGGCAAGCCTACATGGGATTGGACTGCACCTGAGAAAAACGTATCGCTTGAAGAGAAAGTAGCCTCTTTAGCGGCTGAAAAAGTAGGCGAAGCTTACCGCATCACTGATAAAGTAGCGCGTAAAGAAGCATTAACTGCAGCAAAAGACGCTGTTGTTGAAGCACTTACGAGCGAGCTTGCTGAAGATGAAACGCTTGATAAGCAAGAAGTAGGTAAAGTATTCGGTTCTTTAGAGAAGAAAATCGTACGTGGCCGTATCACAGCGGGTGAAAAACGTATCGATGGTCGTGAACCAGATATGATCCGCGCACTTGACGTAATGACTGGCGTATTACCGCGTACTCACGGTTCTGCAATCTTTACCCGTGGTGAAACTCAAGCACTTGTAACTGCTACTCTTGGTACAGAACGTGATTCACAGTTAATCGACGATTTAACTGGCACGCATAAAAACCACTTTATGCTTAACTACAACTTCCCTCCGTTCTGTGTTGGTGAAACTGGTTTTGTAGGTTCACCTAAGCGTCGTGAAATCGGTCACGGTAACTTAGCTAAGCGTGGTATCCAAGCTGTAATGCCAACACTGACTGAGTTCCCTTACTCAATCCGTGTTGTATCTGAAATCACTGAATCAAATGGTTCATCTTCAATGGCATCAGTATGTGGTACGTCACTAGCACTTATGAATGCAGGTGTACCAATTAAAGCATCTGTTGCTGGTATCGCGATGGGTCTAGTTAAAGAAGACGAGAAATTCGTCGTTCTTTCTGACATCTTAGGTGATGAAGATCACTTAGGTGACATGGACTTTAAAGTAGCCGGTACATCAAACGGTATTACTGCATTGCAAATGGATATCAAGATCGAAGGTATCACGCAAGAGATCATGCAAATTGCACTTAAGCAAGCAAAAGCGGCACGTTTACACATCCTAGGTGTGATGGATGAAGCAATTGCGGCACCATCTGAAGAGCTTTCTCAGTTCGCTCCACGTATCTATACGATGAAAATCCCTGCGAAGAAAATCGCTGAAGTTATCGGTAAAGGTGGCGCTACAATTCGTCAACTTACAGAAGAGACAGGTACAACGATTGAAATCGAAGATGACGGTACAATCAAAATTGCCGCTACAGATGGTGAAAGTGCAGCGAATGCAATTAGCCGTATTGAGCAATTAACAGCAGAACTAGAAGTAGGCACTATCTACCAAGGTAAAGTTGTACGTATCGTAGACTTTGGTGCATTTGTAAATATCTTACCAGGTAAAGATGGTCTTGTGCATATTTCGCAAATTAGCACTGAGCGCGTAAATAACGTTTCAGACCACCTTAGCGAAGGCCAAGAAGTAAAAGTAAAAGTACTAGAAGTAGACCGTCAAGGTCGCGTACGTTTAAGCATCAAAGAAGCAATGGAATCAGCAGCACCTGCAGCTGATGCACCAGCGGACGCTTAATTGTTTATATTTAGTCCAGTTAATTACTGGATTGCATAAAAAGGGGCTGTTTAGCCCCTTTTTTTATGCTTTAATGAAACCTCTTCTGATGCATCGTGTCTATATTGTTTACTTTTAAGGTATTAAGGATTTTAATGATTTTTAAACATTTAGCGTTTGCTACCGTGGCCATTATGTCTCTAAGCGCGTGCCAAACAACCACGCAACCTAAATTAGATCCCGTTATCAATGTGCCTTTTGCATCGCCATTAGCTTCCGACTTTAGAAGTGAAATTGCTATTGCACGTTACTCTAAGCTACTTAATCGTGCAGATTTAACAGTTGAACAGCAAGCGATGCTTTATTATGACCGTGGCGTACTATTTGATAGCTTAGGTATGTCGACATTGGCACGAATCGATTTTAATAACGCAGTACAGATGAAGCCTGATCTAGCTGAAGTGTATAATTTTTTAGGTATACACCACACTTTAATGCAGCAATATGAAAAAGCATATGAATTCTTTGACTCAGCTTTGGAGCTTAACGAACAACACCAGTATGCCTATTTAAATCGCGGTATAGCTCTTTATTATGGTGAGCGACCTTATTTAGCCACTCAAGACTTTAAGACATTTGTTGCAAATTCAACGAAAGAACCTTTTCCAATACTGTGGCAATACTTAGCGCAATCTAATGTTGATAAAACACAGGCGCTTGTTGATTTAAAAGCCAATGCTCAAGGGGTAGATGAGGGTGTATGGGGTTATCAAATAATTGCTTTGTTTTTAGGTGAAATTGGCGAAACTGAATTTTTAGCGAGCATTGCCCAAGGCGTGCAATCAGAGCCAGAGTACACCAGACGTTTATGCGAAGCCTATTTTTACTTGGCTAAGGTTTACCAAGCTAAAGGCGAGCTAAATCATGCAGCGGAATATTTTCGTCTTGCTTTAGCAACTAACGTGCATGAATATATTGAGTATAAATATGCCCGTTTAGAATTAGAGCTCATGGCTGGTGATAACGCGAGCTAATATAAGAGTCTATGGTTTAATAATACTGAGCTTAGTGGTTCTTACAAGCTCAGTAAACCGCCATGCGCGTCTAGGCTATTGGCTTGCTTTGCAAGATAGTGCTGCCACACTTGCTGGTTACTATCAGTTTCCCGATATTTTCGAACAAAACTTAAATACACTGCCTAAATACAGTATAGAAGACCTTGCATTGAATGGCGCTGAGCATGCGAAATTTAGCTGGGCGATTATATTACTCAAAGAAGGTAATGCGGATAAAGCAAGGCTTTTTTGGCAAAACACGGTCGTGAAACAAAATGCTCAACAAAGACTAGATTTGGCAACGTTACTGGTTGAGCTCAATCGTTGGGAGGAGCTTAACGCTCTAGCAGAGCAAGGTTTAGTACCAAAGTCTGCAATTTTAGAGCAAATAAAACTTCATTTTAGTTATCCACCAGAGTCTATATCTAGTGCATATGCTCATCAAGCTGGTTTTTTACTTTCTCTTCATGGGTTAAGCGCTGATAATCGTTGCGAGTATAATGTACTCATGATGAGTGATCATCGTGCTGGGATTAGCAAACTCAATCGTTTTTCAAACAAACATGCTTTATCACCAGAGCCGAATGATAAGAGTTTTTGTTTTTCTGAACCAGTTTACATTGGTGACAACATAGCCTGTCAAACAGACCCATTAAAAGCAGCCTCGTGTAATTGGCGAGCGTTAATTAAAGAATATGTATGGCCAAAAAACTATGATTTTATAGTGATGATGCCACGAGAGGGGCGTGGTAATGTTCGCGCAGGAATAATGCAATTAAACTCGCAAAGCAGTTATCAATTATTCTTACATGAATTAATGCATTTTAGTGGTTTTGAAGATGAATACCCAGTACCCAAAAATAAACAGGTCTGGTTGTGCAAGCAAAAAGGCTATGTTGCACCAAATCTATTCGTTGCAAATAATATAAAACCTCCCACAGGGTGGCAGCCCAGTGAAACGTGTGAAGGCACTGTAAAGTCGTACAAGCCCGATAAAAAATGGTCAATAATGCGTTATCAGGAGCTCCCGTTATCCGCAGAATATAGAGAGTTATGGGTAGAACAAATAGAAAATAATCATTATAAACCCGTGCGCTATCATGACTACTTTACTATGCTAAGCCAGTCGTTAGTTATGCGTGATAAGAGGGGGGCTGATTAAACAATGGTTATTATCAGTATCCTTGTTAATTCAGCTTAAAATTCCAGCAGATAGGTGTGCTTCCTATAGACAAAATGTAACTCAGTCAGTATAACTATACCTTTGTATAATATTCATTTAAGCTGAATTAAAAACCATTTCAATGAACAGTACACAACTAAAACTAACTAGCAGCGTATTGATATTCTTATGACTTTAAAAGGTTCCTCATTATGACTTTGCTCTGGATACCCTTGTTATCCTTAATTGGCAGTGTTATTTCTTCATGCACCGGCAAATTATCTCGTAACCAAACAACGGGTTTAACTTTACTTGCACCGTTGAGTGCTCTGGCAATTGCAATTTACCATGCTCCTGCTGTACTCAGTGGTGAAACAATTCGTTATTCCTTGGCTTGGATACCCGCGTTGGGCATGGAAATTTCTCTGCGCTTGGACGGTTTAAGTCTGTTATTTATCTTTATGATTCTAGGGATAGGGTCTCTTGTTATTTTCTATACGCGTTATTACTTGAGCAGTAATGACTCTATGCCCAAATTATACAGCTATTTGATGTTATTTATGACTGCAATGCTCGGCATTGTGATGTCTAATAATGTGATTCAGTTATGGTTTTTCTGGGAACTAACCAGTATTAGTTCATTCTTATTGATTAGCTATTGGTGGCATAAGTCAGAAGCTCGCAAAGGTGCACGAATGGCGCTGGCTGTAACCGGCGCAGGTGGTTTGGCGTTATTAGGTGGTTTGCTGCTGATAGGTGACATAGTCGGTAGTTACAACCTAGATACTATTTTAGCTAGCCGAGCACTTATTCAATCACATGAGTTATTTGAGCTCGCGCTAGTACTCGTTTTACTCGGGGCGTTTACAAAGTCTGCCCAGTTCCCATTCCACTTTTGGCTGCCTCATGCGATGGCTGCACCGACTCCTGTAAGTGCATACTTACATTCAGCAACGATGGTTAAAGCGGGTATTTTCTTACTTGCGCGTTTTCATCCAGCCTTAGCAGGAAACGACACTTGGTTTATTTTAGTGGCGATGACAGGCTTAGCAACATTGCTAGTAGGCGCTTATATTGCCTTGTTTAAGCACGACCTTAAGGGATTGCTAGCTTATTCTACAATTAGCCACTTAGGTTTAATCACGTTGCTTTTAGGCTTAGATACTGAGCTTGCGACAGTTGCTGCAATATTTCATATCATTAACCATGCGACTTTTAAAGCGTCGTTATTTATGGCGACAGGTATTATTGACCATGAAACGGGCACGCGTGATATGCGCAAGCTTAATGGGATGTGGCGATTTATGCCATACACCGCAACACTTGCCATGGTGGCTGCGGCGGCGATGGCTGGCGTGCCTTTATTAAATGGTTTCTTATCTAAAGAAATGTTTTTTGCTGAAACTTTGCACCAACAAGTACTTGGTTCTATGTCTTGGTTAATACCGGTTTTGGCAACCTTAGCTGCAGCGTTTTCAGTGGCTTACTCGGCGCGCTTTATTCATGATGTTTTCTTCAATGGCGATCCTATTGATCTACCAAAAACTCCCCATGAGCCACCGCGCTATATGCGAGTGCCAATCGAAATACTCGTGGTGTTATGCTTACTTGTAGGTATGTTCCCGAACTTTGTTGTCGACGGTATTTTATCTGCGGCCTCGCTTGCCGTACTAGGTGATTCGACCCCTGAGTTTAAGTTATCAATCTGGCATGGATTTAATTTACCGCTATTAATGAGTTTCATTGCAACTACATGCGGTGTTTTTATTTATATTCAGCGAAAGCATTTATTTCAATTTCAAGCATCCCTGCCAACGTTAAATGCTAAAAAGACATTCGAACGAGTGATGTACAGCGTAATAAAGTGGAGTCAAAACAAAATCCAAAGTACAGAGAATGGTTCATTACAACGCTATATTGTTGTAATGCTTGGCGTTGTACTTTTATGTGCGGGCTGGCCGTTATTTGAAATGGGGGCGTTAGCTGGTACTGCGCCAAGTACACCCATTGATTTTCATAATGCGATAGGTGCTGGTTTATTAATTATAGGCGCTATTAGTACAGTGCTTTGGCACCGCTCTAGAATGGTTTCGCTATTAATGATATCAATAGTGGGATTAATGGTATCAGTTGCATTTACACGTTTCTCCGCGCCTGATTTAGCATTGACTCAGCTTACAGTAGAAGTAGTAACAGTTATATTGCTTATGTTGGCGTTATTTTTCTTACCACAGCGAACACCTAAAGAGTCGAGCTCATTACGAATCCTTCGTGATTTAGGTATTGCATCAGCAGTAGGTGTTGTCGTGGCTAGTGTTTGTTATGCATTACTAACTCGTCCACTCGAATCTATCTCTGACTTTTTTGTGGCAAACGCTAAAACTGGCGGGGGCGGTACAAATGTAGTCAACGTCATTTTGGTCGATTTCAGGGGCTTTGATACGCTTGGTGAAATTATTGTACTTGGTATTGCTGCACTGGGTATTTACAAGTTACTTGCTAACTTACCTTTATTCATGCCTGCTAGTGATAGTGAAGGGCGTCCTTGGGCGCGTGAACGCTACCCTATTTTACTTTCGAGTATCTCACAAAGCTTGTTACCGCTCGCTTTATTAGTTTCGGCATATATTTTCTTGCGTGGGCACAACTTACCTGGCGGTGGTTTTATTGCAGGGCTTGTGACGTCTATTGCGTTTATCTTGCAATATATGGCAAGAGGTTCTGTATGGATAACATCACGTTTTGACGTTAATTATCGAAAAATAATTGCCTCGGGCATTGCAATCGCCATGTTCACCGGCCTTGGTAGTTGGGTGTTTGGTCGACCATTTTTAACTACTTGGTTTGATTATTTTGATATTCCATTCGTTGGTAAAACTGAATTGGCAAGCGCCATTATATTTGACTTAGGTGTGTATTTAACCGTCGTTGGGGCAACACTGATGATATTGGCAAGCCTTGGTAAACTGACTGCAGATGCAGCGAAAGAAGAGGTGAATATTTAATGGAACTATTATACGCATCGTGCGTTGGTGTATTAGTGACTTGTGGTATTTATTTACTTCTAAGAGCACGTACTTTCCCAGTCGTATTGGGGCTCACTATGCTCTCTTACGCAGTAAACTTATTTTTGTTCTCTGCAGGTCGTTTAACAATTAATAAAGCGGTTGTACTTGGAACTGGGGCTGATTACGCCGATCCACTGCCTCAAGCGCTAGTACTGACAGCAATCGTAATAGGATTTGCGATGACCGCATTTGTGGTGATTTTAGCAATCAGAGGACGCGCTGATTTAGGCAATGATCATGTCGATGGTCATCTTGTAAAAAGTAATAACAAGGAGCAAAAATGATTCAGCATATCGCATCATGGCCTGTGCTCATTCCTATGCTCAGTGCAATATTGTTATTGATGCCACCTTGTGGGAAGAGCATCCCAATACGTCGTGTAGTATCAATGACAATGTCACTTTTGACTTCGATAATCAGTCTTGTATTGCTGGTGTACGTCTATCAAAATGGGCCAATTGTCTATGCTATTGGTGGTTGGCAAGCACCATTTGGTATTGTATTAGTTGCCGATCTACTTTCAGTATTATTAGTCGCACTGACTTCGTTTTTGGCACTTAGCGTTGCGCTATACAGCAGTGTTGGCGACGACGAGAAGGGCAGCTTTTTTCATCCGTTATTGCACTTTTTGGTGCTAGGTGTAAACGGCGCTTTCCTTACTGGTGACTTATTCAATTTATTTGTATTTTTTGAAGTGCTGCTTATCGCCTCTTATTCATTGTTAATGCATGCAGGGGATAAACATAAAACACGAGCAGCTTTGCAATACGTTATTCTTAACCTCATAGGGTCAAGCGTGTTCTTGATTGCGTTAGGTATTTTATATGGTGTGCTTGGTACGCTCAATATTGCTGATATGTCGCAAAAAGTATCAATGCTTCAAGGCGATGATGTATTTTTAGCTAAAATCGGTGGTTTGCTGTTACTCGTTGTTTTTGCATTGAAAGGGGCGTTGTTACCGCTTCATTTATGGTTACCTAATACCTATGCGAGCGCAATGCCAGTGGTTGCTGCTTTGTTTGCTATAATGACCAAGGTAGGGGTTTATGCCATGTTACGTGTTTACACTGTAATATTTGGCGAAAATGCAGGGTTATTAAACCATATGGCCCAGCCATTTCTATGGGGGTTAGCGATTGCAACTATTGCTATTGGTGCTATTGGCGTATTAGCTGCTCAAGACTTACGTAAGCTTACAGCCAATCTGGTTGTTGTTTCTGTTGGCACACTTGTGGCGTTGGTTGCTATTCAGCATGTTAGTGCAACCGCGGCATTGTTATATTACCTTGTCCATTCAACTATTATTTGCGCAGCATTATTTTTAATTGCTGATCTTATTTCACATCAACGCGGTAAAGTAGCAGACCGGCTTGCACCAGGACGTGGTGTGGGACAGCCAATTTTACTTGGTACATGTTTTATTATTGCCGCGCTTGCTGTTGTTGGAATGCCACCATTGTCAGGTTTTATTGGTAAAATATGGATCTTAAAAACAACCCTCGATAGTGAACGAGCGCTGGTTTTTTGGCCTGTCTATTTAATAGCTAGCTTTGCCTTACTTGTCGCGTTATCACGGGCAGGAACCAGCTTGTTTTGGGAACGAAAGCACCAAGACCGCGACCACCTCGAAGTAGACAATGCTAAGCCTTTGCAGGTAATTGCAGTTATAGGACTACTTGCGTGCTCGCCATTGATGGTCATTTTTGCCGGACCAATTACTGAATATATGGTTGCCGCAGCGACTCAATTACATGATATAACCAGTGGTATAAATACTGTACTTAAGGGAGACTTATAATGCGTTTAGAGTCCCGTTACCGTTGGCTACCAACACCGTTTCGTAGCCTGTTGCTCTTTGTTGTTTGGTTATTATTGAACAACAGTGTATCGGCAGGTCATATCGTGTTGGCAACTATTTTCTCGATATTAATACCTATCGCGACCTTTCCATTTCGTGATCCTCAGCCTCTAATTTTAAAACCAGGGCTGGCAATTAAACAGTTGTTCATTGTGTTGTATGACATTGTCACCGCCAACTTACAAGTGGCATTACTAATTTTGGGACCAGTTAAAAAATTGCGGCCTGCGTTTGTTAAGGTCCCTTTAGATTTAAGTCATGAAATGCCAATAACTATTTTGGCCAGTACCGTGTCATTAACACCTGGAACAGTAAGTGCTGAGGTGTATCCAATACCTGAATCTCTTCCTGAAGGAGAGCAGCCAACTGAGCGGTTTTTACTTATCCATGTATTAGATTTGGCAGATGAAGAGGCGTTAATCAACACAATTAAAACACGTTATGAAGCACCGCTTAAGGAGATATTTCAATGCTAGAAACGGTTTTTTTAATCGTCTTCGCGATGATTGGTTTATCGCTTTTACTTAATTTGTGGCGACTTGTAGTCGGTCCATCGATACCTGACAGGATTTTGGCGCTTGATACTATGTATATCAATACTATTGCGCTTATTATTCTTTACGGTATGAGTATGGGGACAGGTCTTTATTTTGAAGCGGCATTGTTAATTGCGATGCTTGGCTTTGTCAGTACAGTAGCCGTGTGTAAATATCTACTGCGTGGCGATATCATCGAATAAGGTAATAATATGTATAGTGAATGGATAGTTTCTATCTTATTGCTCATTGGTGGCGCATTTATTTTAATTGGCTCAATTGGCTTAATTAAAATGCCAGATTTTTTTATGCGATTACACGGGCCAACGAAAGCAACGACCCTGGGTATGGCTGGCGTGTTAATTGCTGCTATGGTGTTTTTTAGTAGCACGCAAAATGGTATCAGTGTAAAAGAGCTATTGATCACCATTTTCTTATTAATAACAGCGCCAATTAGTGGGTATATGTTAATAAAATCAGCAATACACCATAAGTTAAAAGCTAAAAAAGGCACTAAAGGGCTTGATAACGTTGAAGATGATTAATTACTAATAAGCCTTAATTAGAATACAAGCCCGTTGATTTTTTAACGGGCTTTTTATTGGTGGTTATTATTTGTATACTAAATACACCGCTAATTTTGTTACTTTTATATGCAAAAAAATATCAAATTTATCCTCGCCAGTTTATTAATACTCATCCCTTTAATTGACAGCCTTTTTATTGCTCCTGCTTTTGGTATTCAGTGGAAAAGCGAGCAAACGATGTACCTCGTAAATGTATATTTAATGCCAATCAAGCTTTTAATGGTCCTAATAGGTGGCTTTTTATTAGTGAGGCAAGCACGGTCTTCGTATCAAATGCCGCGAGTACTTTATAAAAAAATAGCTGAGATGACCCTCTTTGTCCTAGCGGGGCTACAGTCAATTGTTCTCATCGCTGTGTGCGTACTTTATGCTGTCGTTGGGACAAATGTAGAAAAGTATCAACTACAAAATAGGATCAGTGTATACACTGCTGATGCAGATACATTAGGCGAAGCGACGCACTACTTTTCGTTTCAGTGCACTGACAAATCAGGTTTTTATTCACTTATGCCTATAGCAACTTTTAACAGGCTTGGGGATTTCTCATTTACTACTAAAAATAATGTACTGCTTATAGAGCACAATGATTACTCATTAAAGGGCAAACAACTTAAGAAAATTGATATCAGCATGTTTAGTTGCGACTGATAAAGTGAGTTTATATTCATTTATTAGCTGGTTATTATAAAGTTTCAACAAATACTAGTGATTGAATATCATCGGAAATTTCATAAATTCATCATGATTTACCTTTAAATCTAGCCATTAACTCATATCTTTCTATACTTACCTGATATCTAAACTAAGGACTTCGTATGCAATGGATGCGCTCAAAAGCTTAAGAGAGACTCTTGCATATGCTTGCTAAATTAAAACTGAACACTCAACTTAACCTTGCCTTTGGTGCAATGATTTTCCTACTTGGAGTAGTAAGTATCGTCGCATTATTTGCACTAAACTCTGGCTATAATAACTTTGTAGAGTATAGAAAAAATGCTCGTGATAGTAATTTATCAGCTCGAATTCAAGCTAATGTTCTTACACTCAGACTCGAAGCTCTGAAATACCTAAAAGACAAAAAAATAAGTAACATTAACGAGTTTAATAATCGCCACTCATTACTTACTGATTTAGTTGATACAGGAAAAAATCAATTTACGGATCCTGTAAAGTTAACTGCTATTAATAAAATATCAGATGAGATCGATTTATATAAATCGGGTTTTGATAAGATTATTAATTTGGTGAACAAGCGAAATGCCATCGTTTCATCTGTGCTTGACGAAAATGGCGCAGAGATGCGAAAAGCAGTGACACAATTAATTCAAATTAGTAAAAAAAATGGTGATTTTGAAAGTCTAGCTCAAGCATCTGCACTGCAAGAGTCTTTACTATTAGGTCGCCTCTATGTCAGCAAGTATTTAATAAATAATACGCAAGCTGAGTTTGAACGTTCAATTGGAGAATTTGATGTAGTTAATAAACGCGTTAATGAATTATCGTTACTTACTAATGGCACTTTGGGAACATCATTAGTTAATGATTTTATAAACCGTACTGCTAAATACGTTGATGGTATTGACCAAATTCATAAAACAATTGATGAGCGCAATGCGATTATATCAGGTACGCTTGATAAAGTTGGGCCAAAAGTGGCGTCAGAGATTGAAGAAATAAAGCTAAACTCTCAACAGCGCCAAGACCAAATAGGCCCTTCTATTCAATCCAGTAACCAAAATGCGATAAATACCATCATCATCTTTTCAATCATTGTGATTATTCTAGGTATAGTTTTGAGTATTTTTATTACTCGTTTAATTAAAAAACCGATTGGTGGAGAGCCATTAGAGATTGCAAAAATAGTGCAGGCAATTTCAGAAGGTGATTTACGTCACCAGTTTGATAATACCGGCAATGAGTCGGGTATTTACTTGGCAATGAAAGAAATGACCTTGAAGCTCAATCAAATGTTGTCGCAAATAAGAGAGTCAACCACTCAAGTATCTGAAACATCATTTAGGCTAACGTCAATAACAGCTCAGTCAAAAACTGGAGCCGAACAACAATCTGATCAATTAACTCAAACAGCGACAGCAATGCACGAAATGTCTGCCACAGTCAATGAGATCACACAAAGCGCACAAATGGCAGCTGATGCTGCATCAACAGCTGATGATGAAGTACTGAATGGCTCACGGGTAGTTTCGCAAACACATACAGCAATGGGGGAGCTCGTCGAAACAATGATGGACGTAAGCCAAACTATTGCTAATTTAGAAGCAGAGACTGAGTCTGTAGGTTCAATACTCGATGTGATCAGGGGAATTGCAGATCAAACCAACTTACTCGCTTTAAATGCTGCAATTGAAGCTGCGCGAGCGGGTGAGCAAGGACGTGGGTTTGCAGTTGTTGCTGATGAAGTGCGCTCTTTAGCGAGTCGCACTCAACAAAGTACAGAAGAAATTCAAGTGATGATATCAAAGCTCCAAAATGAGGCGAAAAAATCTGTTGAGTCTATGAAATCAAGCATGACGAGTGTAGAGCAAACCGCAGAAAAAACAGAGCAAACAGGTGAAGCATTAGACCTAATATCTCAATCAGTTGGAACAATTAAAGACATGAATGTGCAAATAGCCAGCGCATCTGAAGAGCAAAATGTTGTCAGCCAGCAAATTAGCGAAAGTGTGCAACATGTTAATGAGAAAGCCCATGAAACAATGGCAGGCGCTGAGCAGGCGGCTGATATAGCAAACTCACTATCACAAACAGCACATGAGTTAGATCAAATAGTTAAACAATTTAAAGTGGCGTAACACATAACAATTTAACAAGCCGGATTTTTTGACATGCATGCCACGCTATCCGGCTTTTTTACTGACTAAACAGTTTATTGTACGTCGACTTCTTGGCCCGTTTGGAGCCGTTCTGCACCGCGAATAGCGATTCTATCTCCTGTTACCAAACTCCCAGCTTCAATTGGGGTCACAGCAATCAGTTGACCTTTTCCTGCACCTACGGTAACTGGAACTTGAATCGCTTTACTTTGTGTATCAATTTTAACGATATGCGTACCTTGCTTGCGAATAATCAATGCATCACGGTTAACCAACAGCATCGCATTTTTACTTTTTAAAGGGACGGCGACGTCGACAAGCTGCCCAATCGCCCATGCATGCTTGTTTTTAGGGTTGAGTATTGCGCGAACCTCGATTGTTTGTGAACGTGGGTCCGTTGATGGGATCACAGCAGTAACAATGGCTGCAGCGCTTTGAAGTTGCGATAAATCACCCGCATTTATTGGCAGCTCGATTCCGAGCTCAAGATACTTTAGGTATTTGACAGGCACGTAAAGCCTGACCTCTAAATGATTTATATCTAATAGTGTGAGTAACTCTTCTGCACGGTTTATCTCACGGCCAGCGCGTTTAAATCGTTCGCTAATCACCCCTGCGAAAGGTGCTCGAATAGTTGCTCGTTTAAGTTTATCTTCAATAACCTTCAGCTCAAGCTCAGCAAGTGCGATGTCAGAGTGAGCTAGATCGTGCTTATTTTGTACTAGGTCAACTTGGCTAATTGCAGCGCTACTCGATTTTGCTAACTCAGTGAGGCGCGTTAGTTCTTGTTGATATAAACGCAGGTTAATTTTGGCACGGTTAAGCATCTCTTGTTGGCGCGCTTTGTCTAATTCAAGAGGAAGTGTATCCATCCGTACTAAAATATCACCTTGGTTGATACGAGTTCCAGGTTCAGCGACATATAAAAGTCGACCACTAATTCCCGCGGTAAGGGTCACATCGTCTTTACCATAAAGTGTACCATTGACCTCAATTTCACTCGTAAGGGGCGCTTTAGTAACGCTATCTACACTAACTGGAACAACGGCTTTGGCATTGGTCACTACAAAACTACAACACAGGCCGAAAATGAAGATGGCTGATTTTATATTATTCATTGATTTAATCTCGCTGTTCATTGGTTTGCCTTTAAACTTTGTGGAGCATTTTTAATTGAATCTTCCACTTTTGAAGGAGGCAGCTTACGGCCAAGTTGCAGCAAACTCGGCATTAAAATGAGTGTGAATAGTGCACTAATTGCCATTCCACCGACAATAACGGTTGCAAGCCCCCTATAAATCTCCGAGCCCACACCAGGCATAAGCATCAGTGGCAACATACCAAACAGACTCGTTAGGGTGCTCAAGTAAACAGGGCGCGACCTGAGCAATACAGCTTGTTTTACTGCCGCTTCACGGTTGTGGCCATCCGCCATTGCAACACGCGTCTGATCAACTAATAAAATTGCATTATTGACCACCAAGCCCAGTAAAATAATAAAGCCTATCATGGTGAGCAAATCGAGCGATTGAAAGGTAAATAAGTTAAGAATAAACAATGCAAGCACGCCGCCGGCGATAGCGAGTGGCATTACAAGCAGCACTAAAATGCTGTCTTTTGCTGATTTAAATAGCGCGGTCATCAGTAAAAATAATATGAATAGCGCAAGTACAAAATTGAGTGACATTTCAGTCATAGCAGAATTCATTTTTTGTGCATTACCTGCCAAAATAGCGCCTGCATTGCTGGGTAAGTTAGCTCTAACTTTTGGCATTACTTGTTCCGTTAAAATCGTTTGTGCTTGTTGCAAGCTCATATTGGCTGGGGGCGTTACCACCACACTTACAGTACGACGACCATTAACACGACGTAATTGGGTTGGTCCGACAGTACGCTCAATATTCGCCAGCTCCCCCAATGTTTGAATACCCGAATTTGGGGTTACAATAGGCAAGGCTTTGAGTTGTTCCGGTGTTTGCCATGGCACACCACGCAAGATTACATTCATCCGCTCATTACCATCAAAGTACTCATTTACAAATAGCCCACCCGTGTAAGCCTGCACAGCTTGCGAAACATCGCGCCGTGTTAGTCCTGCTTGTGTAATACGGCGGTCATTGGGTGTTAGTCTCAGCTCAGGCTCAGCCATGTCGAGGCGAGGCTGTGGTTGAGCAGTTGCATTAGGCAGCGCTTCTTTAACGGCTTGTAGGGCAACATTTGCACCCATAACTAAATCGTCCATGTTTGGCCCCGTTAAATCAATATTAATAGCACGGCCATCACCGCCATTAGCAACTTGGATCATTGAGCCTCTGAAAAAGAATACCTGTGTGTCTGGCAAATCAATAAATATCTCTTCTTTGGCAACTTGCATCAGTTCTTCGACGCGTTGTGGATCAGCAGAATAAATAAAGCCCCCTGCGTTTGAACCAAATGCATAAAAGTTAAAGTCTTTGATCCCCGGCTCTTTCTCACCTGTGTAGTAAGGCATTAAGCGTTTTTTGACCCGCATTAATAATTCTTCTTCCATAAATTGCACGTTGCCGCCTGGTGGAGTTGCTAAGTTAAAGAAAAAGCCATCTGTCGGCGCACGTGGCATAAAGTCAGTTTTAGGTAGCATAGTCAGCGTAGTCACCACTGACCCTCCAAGCAGTATTCCAATCCAGGTTAGTTGTTTAACGCGGTTGTTGGTGAGTTTCATAATGAATGAACTCAACTTTTGCCAATAAAGGTGATAAGGGTCCGGCTTAAGTTTAGTATCAGGCCATAGATGGTTCGCTAAAGGGATAAGCGTAATTGCGCATAGCATTGAAGTGATTACGGCAATAGACAGGGTTAATGCTAAGTCTGAAAACAGCTGTCCTTCAATACCGGCCATAAACAAAATAGGTAAAAATATTGCAACGCTTGTCGTGGTTGAGGCAAACAATGCTCCCGTCACTTGAGCTGCGCCTTTTAAAGCGGCTTTTTTATTATCCAGCCCTTGTGAGCGCAGTCTGGCTATGTTTTCTTGCACTATGATTGCGGCATCTAACACTAACCCCACGGCAAAAGCTAAACCTGCTAGTGAGATAACGTTTAAACTGCGGCCAAAGATATTTAGTGCTAAAAATGCAACCATTAAGGAAATAGGGATTGTCGCCGCAATAACAAAGGTGGCCTTTAGTCCTCTAAAGAACAGCCATAAAATTAGGCATGATAAAACAACACCCAGCCCTAAGTTACCCTTCACTAATGAGAGCGCATTACGTATGTGTACAGAAGCATCAAAGCTCAGTTCTATAGATAAGCCATTGTCAGCAAGTGGGCCTTGGTTTAGCTCTTTGATTGCTACATTAATATCATCTAATAGTGCCACTGTGTTGGCGCTATTAGAGCGCGAAATGCGTATGTAATAAGCGGGTTTACCATTGCGGCCACTCATACCTAATCTATCTGAATGGGTACGTTCTACGCTGGCAATATCGCCTAGATAGATGGGGCGATTATTTGAATAACCCACACGCATTTGTGCCATGCTCGCCAAGTCGTATTGGCCGGTGAACCTAACTGTGTATTGGCGTCTTCCCACATTGGCTAAGCCACCTGATGTATCGCGGGAGCTGGCAAGTACATTACTAATTTGATTTAAGCTAATGCCTAATGCTGCTGCTTTATGAGGATCGAATGTAATTCTTAACTCTTTTGGCCGCTCACTGGCTAAATCTACCCGGGCAACTCCGGGTATACGTGCTAAGCGAGGCTCAATAAACTCATCAATTTGTTTTTGAAATTGCGCCATATCGAAATCTAAATTATCGGATTGATAATCTTTTGGCGTAACCAGAAGTGTCGCAGCTGCCTCGCCGTTGTTTCCGCCAGCAAAAACCACAGGGTCAAATGCATCCAGTGGGAGAGGGGGAGCTTGATTTAAACTCGTAAGTACATCGAGCATCGCTTGCTGCATATTTTGCCCTACGGCAAAAGTGAGCGTAATAGAGCCATTGCCGCGGTTAATATTCGTATTCACCTCGAGTGCGCCGGGAGTGTTTTTAACGGCGTTCTCTATTGGTTCTATAATTACAGATTCTATTTCTTCAGGAGCTGCTTGGCGCCAACCAGAAAAAATGGTGATTTGGGGTTGTTCGATGTCTGGGGTTAATTGAATTGGCAATTTAAAAATACTTAAAATGCCAAATAAAATAATTAACACCAAGATGACTATAACGCTCGCGGGATTTTTTAACGAGCTACGCGTCAGATTCATAGTGGCTGTTCCAATATTGCGTTTGCTGCATTGTAGTGGCAGGTAAATAAATTACCAGTGGTGTAAATGGGGGATGTGTCAGTGTTAGCGCTAGACGGCAAAATAACAGCGATAAAGTGTGTTTTTGTAATACTCTGTAACAATTTAATTAAAAGTAAGCCCCTTAATATATAAGAGGCTTGATGGTTAAGTTAGCCTTTATCGGAATCTAACATCTCGTCATGTTTTGTCATGTCCCACGGCAGTTCTCCAGGACTGTTGTCTAAAAAGTGTAGGTAGTTTTCAAATTGATCGAGTATATCTTTAACAATACCATCTTCATTAAAGCCATAAATATCGTAAGATAAACCGCCTCGGCGTAAAAACACTTCGGCACGATAATAAAGCTGAGGGTCATCCTCAGTGGGTTTTAACTCAGCGTAAGCAAAGCTTGGGGTTGCGTGTTCTGTTAGCCTAATATCATACACAAAATCTACATGATCATGCCTTAACACAGTTAGAAAAGCACGGCCCATTACGTCGTCAAATTCAACGACGGCTTGCCATTGACGGGTTTTCAATTCGGCTTGTACAGATTCCATCGCGGCAATAACAATTTGGCTGATAAAAGTATGCACGTCGCTCTTATTAGGGTAGCTGACCATCGCAGCTAGGCGCCGCTTCCAATGTGTAAGTTCTGGGCTTTTGTTGGTCAATGTATGTGCTTGTAAGCTGGAATCTCTGTGTCCTTCGATTCGCAAAGCCCGCCATAATCCAGCAGTTGCAAGTAACATGATCACAGCAAATGGCAATGCACTGGCTATGGTCATTGTTTGTAGCGCACTCAAACCACCGGCAAGCAATAGTACTGATGCAACTGTGCCCTCTAATACAGCCCAAAAAACGCGCTGCCAAGCTGGGGTGTCTAGACTGCCGCCTGAAGCAAGTGAATCAATAACCAATGAGCCTGAATCGGACGATGTGACGAAAAATGTAATAATAAGAATTACGGTTACTAACGAGATAAAAAATGACCAAGGTAGCGCTTCAAATAGCTGAAATAATGCAACGGCATGATTAGCTTGAACATCGACAATTAGCGTATTAAAGCCCTCGTTCATTATTAAGTTAAGTGCAGTATCACCAAACACAGAAAACCATAAAAAGGTGAATATCGTTGGCACTAGCATCACGCCTACAACAAACTGCCTAATTGTTCGTCCTCGGCTAATTTTTGCAATAAACATTCCTACAAACGGAGCCCATGCGATAGTCCAGCCAAATATAAACAAGGTCCAATTGCCTATCCAGTCACTGCGGCTATAGGCTTGTAAGTTAAATGTTCGTTCAACAATACCACTTAAGTAACTTCCGGTGTTTTGCAAAAACGATTCTAAAATATGAATACTTGAACCGACAAAAAAGACAAATGTCATCAATGTGATTGCCAGCACCATATTTAACATAGACAGGCGCTTAACTCCTTTATCCATGCCTGCTACAACCGAGATGGTCGCCGCTCCTGTTATCAAAGCTATGGTTATAATTTGTACCGTGGTATTAACAGGAATACTAGGCCATAAGTAATGTAATCCCGCGTTGATTTGCGTTACTGATAAGCCTAATGTGGTGGCAATACCAAATAGAGTGCCTAAGATGGCAAACACATCCACTGTATGACCAATAGGGCCGTGAATTTTATCACCAATCAAAGGGTATAAAGCAGAGCGTATCGATAATGGTAAGCCATGGCGAAAAGCAAAGTAAGCAAGTACTAATCCTACAATGCCGTATATAGCCCAGATATGAAAGCCCCAATGAAAAAAGGCAATTTGCATTGCTTGTTTAGCTGCATCCACAGTTTCTGCTGCGCCACTTGGCGGTGAGGCATAGTGTAAAACGGGTTCAGCAACGCCAAAATAAAGTAAAGCCACACCGTAGCCAGCAGAGAAAAGCATGGCAAACCATTCAGGAAAACTGTACTGGGGCTGTGCATGGTCAGGTCCAAGCTTAATATTGCCCCAACTAGAGGCGGCAACTGAGACAATAAAAACCAAGAAAATAGCGACAGACAACATGTAAAACCAACCAAAGGTTTCTGTTATCCATGATAAGGTCACACTGAATGCTTCACCGGCCAGTTCGGGGTTACTGATAGTGCCAAGTACTAAACATAAGATGATGAAAACTGCAGGTAAAAATACAGGCAGCAAAAGAGTTGAGCGGAATGTCTTTTTCGTCATATATTAATCCCTAATATTAAGTGCTAACTTTAAAGCATGCCTGCATACCTTATTACATATATTGGGTACTGGCTAATAAAGTAGCTTGTATTCTCTACCCAAATTAGCTAAATGCTGATACTAAACGGGCTCTACTGATTATGAAAAAACTAATCGATCACCGTGGCAATGCGCAGTTTGGCGTGTTTGAGCAAGGGATTGAACAAATTAACTATATGGATTTTGACTTGCGCAACAGCATGGGCAAGGTAACAAGCTCGTTTGCGAAAAAGCTAAAATTTAATCAGTTTCAGTTTATAAGTTTTACGTGTGAAACTCTTATTATTGGCTTGGCGATTGTTGACTTGAAAATTGCGAGTAACTGCTTTGCCTATGTGTATCACCCAAGCACAGGTGAATTTGAGGAGTTTAGTTTTACCAATTTATTCGCTATGAGTACTTACATTGATACTACGCCAAACTCAGGCAAGGCGTATTTTCATAAAGGTGGGAATAGTGTCACGCTCAGTGCTGAATCAGGTTTGCGTAAAGTCAAATTATGCTTAAACGCAGGACTTAAAATAAAGGCTGTCATTGATGAGTCAGTAAATTACAACCCGCTTACGGTTTGTGCAAGAGCGGGTTTTACTGGTTTTCACTTTACACAGAAAGTTGCAGCACTACCTTGCTCAGGCACTGTCGACTGGCGCGGTAAACATATCAACCTTGAGCAAGTAAACGCGTTGGCATGTGTTGATTGGAGTGCAGGCTTTATGCGCCGAGAAACATTTTGGAACTGGGGGAGTTTAGCTTGTACTTTAACAGATGGGCGCCGTTTAGGTCTAAACCTTGCAGCAGGCGTTGTAGAAACAGGCTTTACTGAAAATGCGTTGTGGCTTGATAACTCTTTAATAAAAATAGACATGGTCGATTTTAAGTTTCAGCGCTATGGTGATAAAAACGATTGCAGACAATGGCAGTTGCGCTCAAACGACGGCATCATAAACCTAACCTTTGAGCCTGTAGGTAACCGCCACGATAAAACTAACTTACTTATCATCGCTAGCAACTTTACTCAACACTTCGGTCGTTTTTATGGCCAAATCACCCTCGAAAATGAAGTGATTACACTCAATGGCGAGTGGGGCTTTACCGAAGATCATTATGCGAAATGGTAAAAAGGAGTATTTTTAGCCGTCAGCCGTCAGCCGTCAGCCGTCAGTTTAGTGATCTGTGATCTGACAGCGGAAAGTAGGCACTTGGTTTTAATTCATTAATTTGTATTGAGTGAAAATAAAATAGCTGGGAGTGATACCCTCAAACCCAGCTATTAACTCAAATCAGCTGATCGCTGACGGCTGAAAGCTTACAGCTCTTATTCGTCTATTGAACGAAGTAGGGCGTTAATACCCACTTTTTCGCGGGTTTGCTGGTCTACTTTCTTCACGATGATTGCAGCGTATAAGCTGTGAGTGCCATCTTTTGATGGTAATGCACCTGGTACAACAACAGCGCCTGCTGGCACTCGGCCATAATGGATTTCGCCAGTTTCACGGTCGTAAATACGGGTACTTTGGCTGATGTAAACGCCCATTGAGATCACTGCACCTTCTTCAACGACCACACCTTCAACAATTTCAGAACGCGCACCAATAAAGCAATTGTCTTCAATGATGGTAGGGTTAGCTTGTAGTGGCTCTAAAACGCCGCCTATGCCAACGCCTCCAGATAAATGCACGTTCTTACCAATTTGTGCACATGAGCCTACAGTGGCCCATGTATCTACCATGGTGCCATCATCAACGTAAGCACCAATGTTTACGTACGATGGCATCAATACTACGTTTTTACCCACAAAGCTGCCCTTACGTGCAACCGCGTTTGGCACTACTCGCATACCACCTTGTTGAAACTGCTCAGGTGTGTAATCACTAAATTTAAGTGGCACTTTATCGTAGAATTGGTTTACACCATCGTTCATAGGTTCGTTATCGCGAATACGAAACGACAGTAAAACGGCTTTTTTTAACCACTGATGTACAACCCATTCACCGCTAATTTTTTCAGCAACACGGGCTGCACCACTGTCAAGTAACTCTAGCGCATCAATAATGGCTTGTTTTACATCGCTTGATACTGAACTTGGGCTTATGCTATCGCGGTTATCCCAGGCGTTTTCAATCATGGTTTTTAAATCTGACATAATGTCCTCTTATTCGATTTCTGCGTGGAGTTTTTTACGCAGTGCTTGATAAATTTTTGTTTGCTCTTCGTCGGTAAGGGCTTGGTACTCGTTATTGGATACCACGAAGAAATCTTCTGCGCGTTCACCTACGGTAGTAATGCGTGCAGCATGTATATGTAATAAGTGTGCTTGAAAAACTTCTGCTATTTTGGTCAATAAGCCAGGAATATCCACCGCTTGAATTTCTATTAGACTGCGATCTTTACGCGGGTGAGGGCGTAAAATGATTTTAGGTTTAATATTGAAGTCTTTAAAGCGTTGTGAACGATTCTTTTTAAAGCGTATTTTTTTACGCGGATCTGCTAATGCTTGGTCAAGTCCACGTTTTATCGATTGTGCTCGGCCACTGGCAATAGGCTCACCACTGACTTCTAGTACTACAAAGCTGAAAACGACATACCCGTCTCGTGTTGTCAGTACTTGAGCGTGTTGAACTTGTGCTTTTTTCGAGCCAATCACATTCACTAAGCGCGCAAAAATAGCTCCAGAATAGGGGCTATACACAAATACTTGTGTTCCGCCATGCATCGCTTTATTTGAAACGATAACACTTGGCTGCGACAAGTCAGCGTTAATTAAGTGTTCGCTATGCCATGAAATTTGTTGTTCACTAAAGGCGGTGAAGTAATTTGCTTTAAATCGACTCCAAATTAAATCGACTTTTTCTTCGCCATATCCCAGATTAATCAAGCGTTGCTTAGCTTGACGTTTTTTATCACGAATTTGGTCTCGCTGATCCATCGGGTTTTCCAGTCCCAAGCGAAGAGCGCGTTGTGCGTGTAAATATAATTCACGTAGTAGAGTGTTTTTCCAGTCATTCCATAAATTGTCATTGGTTGCGCGTATATCCGCAACAGTCAAACAATATAGATAATCTAATTGGCGCTCTGTTTTTACTTTCGATGCAAACTCTTTAATCACATCGGGGTCATTAATGTCTTTACGCTGGGCTGTCACCGACATCAGTAAGTGATTAGCCACTAACCACGAGATTAGCTTACCATCTGAGTTTGTAAATCGATGAAGTTTGGCAAAAGCGATAGCATCTACCGAGCCAAGCTCGGAGTGATCGCCCCCACGACCTTTGGCAATATCATGGAAAATACCTGCTAAGTACAGCAATTCAGGTTTATCCATTCGAGTCACTATTTCACAACATAATGGGAACTGATTGATACTTGATTTATCAAAATATTGGTAAATATTATTAATGAGTTTATGGGTATGCTCATCGACTGTGTATGCATGAAATAAGTCAAATTGCATTTGCCCGAATATATTGCGCCATTGTGGTAAATAGGCTGCGAGCATGCCGTGTTTATGCATTAAGGTAAAAGCACGACCCATGCCATTAGGGTGCTTTATGATACGTAAAAACGCCTCACGGCACGCTGCGTAATCTTGCAAATCACCAAGCAAACGTCTACGTACTTGGCGTATAGTGCGAATTGTACTTGGGTAGATATGCGTGATAGCAGGGTTATCAGCAATATGTTCAAACAATACAAAAAGCTGATCACGGCGGAAAAACACGGATGGGTTTTTAACTTTTATTTGATGACCAACACGTTCGAAGCTGTTGTCGAGTTCTACAATTGGTTGCTCACTGGATTCAGGTAAAATACTTTGCTCAAAATAAGACAATAGCATCTGATTGAGTTCGCGTACGCGGCTCATGATCCGAAATAAGCGTTTCATCATCCGCTCAACAGAGGCTTTACCATCACTGCCAAAGCCAAGAATTTCTGCTGCAAGCGGCTGGTGGTCAAACAATAAACGGTTTTCAGAGCGCTCAGCAGCAAGGTGCAAGGCAAAGCGAATATTCCACAGGTTTTCTAAACACTCAGAAAGTTCTTGGTATTCTTCGTGGGTTAAGTAACCATGGCTAATCAGTTCTTGTAAAGTTTCGGCTCTAAAATGCTTTTTTGCAACCCAAATGATGGTTTGTAAGTCACGCAGACCACCTGGGTTTTCCTTAATGTTGGGTTCTAGGTTATAGGCAGTGCCATGGCATTTTTTATGGCGTAGCTGTTGTTCTTGTACTTTTGCTAAAAAGAACTCATCAGAGCGCCAAATAGGGGTATCAAGAATGTGTTTTTTTAGTTTTTCATACTCGATGTGATTGCCAAACAATAAGCGGCTTTCTAGTAAGCTAGTTGCAAACGTTACGTCTTCACGCTTTTGATCTATGGCTTGGTCAATAGTACGTACACTGTGGCCTATTTCTAAACCTAAGTCCCATAACATAGTGACAAATTGGCCAATTTTTTCACAAATAGCGTCACTTGGTTGCTCAGTCACTAACAGTAGGAAGTCAATATCAGAGTAGGGGTGTAATTCACCTCGTCCATAGCCGCCAACGGCAATAAGCGCTAAATCAGGCTCGTGTGCTAAGTCATAAACATGAAATAGCTTGATCAGCAGGCGGTCTATAAATTCAGCGCGGGCATTAATCAAATTACCAACGGGTTGTTTTGAAAACTCGTTATGCAGCCATTTATAAAAATAAGCGGAGCAATCACGGTAATCGTTTAGTTGCTCGGCATCGCCAAGCAACTTTTTTACTTTATTGGGTAATGCCACGTGGGCTGGCTCCTAATGTTCGATGATCCTGTCTATGGTATCATCTGATCGGAGCGTTAAAATTTCAACACCATTTTCAGTTACTAACAATGTATGTTCCCACTGAGCTGACAAAGAACGGTCTTTTGTGACCACTGTCCAGTCATCTTTGAGCAGCTTGCATTGGCGTTTACCGGCATTAACCATTGGCTCAATCGTTAAGCACATACCTGCTTTTAAAGCTTCGCCAGTACCTGCTCGGCCATAGTGCATGATTTGAGGTTCTTCGTGAAACTCAGCGCCAATACCATGGCCACAATATTCACGCACGATTGAATAGTTAAATCCTTCAGCATATTTTTGAATCGCTTCGCCAATATCACCTAAACGCACACCCGGTTTGACCATTTTTATAGCCAAGTAAAGACTCTCTTGGGTAATTTGAGCAAGACGTTTGCCTTGGATGTTGGGTGTGCCAACATGAAACATTTTTGAAGTGTCGCCGTGGTAACCATCTTTGATGACAGTGACGTCAATATTTACACTGTCGCCATCTTTTAATGCTTTGTCATTTGGAATTCCGTGACAAATAACATGGTTTACCGACGTGCAAATTGATTTTGGAAAGCCGTGATAATTTAACGGCGCAGGAATAGCTTTTTGCACATCAACAATATAATTATGACAAATTGTATTTAATTCATCAGTGGTCACACCTGGCACAACATGTGGCTCAATCATTTCTAGTACTTCTGCTGCTAAGCGCCCAGCAACACGCATTTTCTCTATTTCTTCAGGGGTCTTGATCACAGCACTCATAGAGGCTCCATAGTCGAGTTTTGACACATCTATCGTCGCACAATTTTTGCACGCGACGTTGAATATTTGTTTTTAATATGGTATAAAGCGCGCCGTCTTTTTACAAATAAATTCTTAAATGATTTTTTGTATTTAAGGCATACACAATTTTATTTTAACACACACACGTATCGTCACATACACTTGGGTGCATTTGAAGTTAATAAACTTCGGTGTTGGTGCTATGGGATATGTGGAGGCCTAACCCTAAACAACTTAGAGGATTTACAAAATGGCAAACGTTTCAATGCGCGATATGCTTCAAGCTGGTGTTCACTTTGGTCACCAAGCACGTTACTGGAACCCTAAGATGAAGCCTTTCATCTTCGGCGCACGTAACCGTGTTCATATCATCAACCTTGAGCAAACTGTACCAATGTTCAACGACGCACTTAAGTTTTTATCTAGTGCTGCAGCAAACAAAGGTAAAGTACTTTTCGTTGGTACAAAACGCGCAGCAAGCGAAGCAGTGAAAGAAGCGGCGATCGAAAGTGACCAATTCTTCGTTAACCACCGTTGGTTAGGTGGTATGTTGACAAACTGGAAAACAGTTCGTCAATCAATCAAGCGTCTTAAAGATCTTGAAATCCAAAGCCAAGACGGTACTTTCGAGAAGTTAACTAAGAAAGAAACGTTAATGCTTAACCGTGAAATGGAAAAGCTTGAAAAGAGCCTTGGTGGTATCAAAAACATGGGCGGTCTTCCTGACGCGCTTTTCGTTATCGATGCTGACCACGAGCACATTGCAATCCGTGAAGCAAACAACCTAGGTATCCCAGTTGTTGCAATCGTTGATACTAACTCTAACCCAGATGGCGTAGATTACGTTGTTCCTGGTAACGATGATGCTATCCGTGCTATCAACCTTTACACTAGTTCAGTTGCTGCTGCAATCACTGAAGGTCGTGAAAACAACATCGTTGCTCAAGCTGAGAAAGACGATTTCGTTGAAGCTGAGTAATTAGCTGTCATCAAGTCTTCATCTAATTTTAGATGAAGACTTGCTATTCTTGTAGAGCGGGTAACCCGCTTATCTAACCTGAATTCAGATTTGAGGATTTACTAATGGCTGTAACTACTGCCCTAGTTAAAGAATTACGCGAGCGTACAGGCGCTGGCATGATGGATTGTAAAAAAGCGTTAACTGAAACTGATGGTGACATCGAGTTAGCGATTGAGAACATGCGTAAGAGCGGTGCTGCAAAGGCTGCTAAAAAAGCGGGTAACATTGCTGCTGAAGGTACTATCATCATCAAGCAAAGCGCGGGTGCTGCAGTACTTGTAGAAGTTAACTGTCAAACTGACTTCGTAGCTAAAGACGAAAGCTTCCTAGCATTTGCTAACAAAGTTGCTGATTCTGCTATCGCTGACACAACGACTATCGAAGACTTACAAGCTAAGTTTGAAGAAGACCGTGTTGAGCTTGTGACTAAAATTGGTGAAAACATCAATGTTCGTCGTCTTCAGTACATCGCTGGTGAGCAATTAGTTGAGTACCGTCATGGTGAGCGTATTGGTGTTGTTGTTGCAGGTGTTGCTGATGAAGAAACACTTAAGCACGTTGCAATGCACGTTGCTGCTTCAAACCCAGAATACCTAACGCCTGATGATGTGCCTGCTGACGTTGTAGAAAAAGAAAAGCAAGTTCAAATCGACATCGCGATGAATGAAGGCAAGCCTGCTGAAATCGCTGAAAAGATGGTTGTTGGTCGCATGAAGAAGTTTACTGGTGAGGTTTCTCTTACTGGTCAAGCTTTCATCATGGAACCTAAAAAGTCTGTTGGCGAAATTCTTAAAGAGAAAAACGCGACAGTAACTAGCTTCGTTCGTATGGAAGTTGGTGCAGGTATCGAGAAGAAAGAAGAAGATTTTGCTGCTGAAGTAGCTGCGCAAATTGCTGCTGCTAAAGGTCAGTAAGATTAACTATTTGTGATGCAAAAGGAAAATACATGCAATTAAAGTACTATTTGCTTTTGCGTCATGCTTAGAAATTCTTTAAAATAACCGCGCTTTTATGTTTATCATAAGCGCGGTTATTTTTTATCCATAATTTAATAAAAGTTGGCCCCAATACTATGACTATCAATCGTAAACCTATTTTTAGACGTGTTCTTCTCAAATTAAGTGGTGAAGCTTTAATGGGAGATGAAGGCTTTGGCATCGATCCAAAAGTGCTTGATCGTATGGCGCAAGAAATTAAAGAGCTAGTAGAACTCGACGTAGAAGTGGGTTTAGTTATCGGTGGTGGTAACTTCTTACGTGGTGGTTCTCTTGCAGAAGCTGGCATGAACCGCGTTGTAGGCGATCACATGGGTATGCTAGCAACGGTAATGAATGGCCTTGCAATGCGTGACGCTTTGCACCGCGCATTTGTAAACTGTCGTTTGATGTCAGCAATTCCATTAAATGGTGTGTGTGATGCATACAATTGGGCTGAAGCAATTAGTTTATTAAAAACGGGCCGTGTTGTTATTTTTGCAGCAGGTACAGGTAACCCATTCTTCACCACTGATTCAGCTGCATGTTTGCGCGGTATCGAAATCGAAGCAGACACAGTTATCAAAGCGACTAAAGTAGACGGTGTATTTAGTGATGATCCGGTGAAAAACCCAGACGCAACACTTTACCGCCACTTAAGCTACAATGAAATCATTGATAAAGAACTAAAAGTGATGGATCTCGCTGCGTTCACATTAGCACGTGATCACAATATGCCATTAAGCGTATTTAACATGAACAAATCAGGCGCGTTAAAGCGTGTTATTATGGGCGAAGAAGAAGGAACACTTATCTCTTCACAAGCCTCAGATGAAGTAACTAACTAGATTAGGATTGAACCGTGATTAACGATATTCAAAAAGATGCTGCAGAACGCATGCAGAAAAGTGTAACGGCACTTGGCAGTCAACTATCTAAAATTCGTACTGGTCGTGCTCATCCAGCACTTTTAGATGGCATTATGGTGTCATACTACGGTGCGCCAACACCGTTGAACCAAGTAGCGAATGTAACAATTGAAGATTCACGTACACTCGCACTGAGTGTATTTGATAAATCACTTGCACAAGCGGTAGAAAAAGCGATTATGGCTTCTGATTTGGGCTTGAACCCAATGTCAGCGGGTGCAGTTATTCGTGTACCACTTCCTCCACTTACTGAAGAACGTCGTAAAGATTTAATTAAAATCGTACGTGGTGAAGTTGAAAGTGGTCGCGTAGCAGTGCGTAATATTCGTCGTGATGCAAACGGTGATGTTAAAAGCTTATTAAAAGATAAAGACATCTCTGAAGACGAAGCGCACCAAGCTGAAGATGCAATCCAAAAGCTAACTGATAAATTCATCAAAGAGATGGATACTCAATTAACAGCGAAAGAAGCTGAGTTGATGGAAATCTAAGCAGCTAAATAAGCTGAGCTAGGGTTTAGAAATATATTAGTTTTGAAACGCCGTCTGGGGTATACTAGGCGGCGTTTTTTTATGGAATACTCGATATTTATGGTTCTTAACGCTGATAAAATTTCCCAGCAATGTTTACCCAAGCATGTCGCTATAATCATGGATGGCAATGGTCGTTGGGCACAGGCTAAAAATAGGCCACGTGTTTACGGGCATAAAAAAGGGGTGGATGCTGTTCGTCAATCGGTACAGTTTTGTACTAAATTGGGAGTAGAGTCATTGACTTTGTTCGCTTTTAGTAGTGAAAACTGGCAACGTCCTGAAGATGAAGTGAGCACGTTAATGGAGTTATTCTTATTCGTGCTGAGCAAGGAAGTAAAAAAACTTCACAAAAACAATGTAAAATTAACTATTATTGGTGACTTATCACGCTTTTCTGACACTTTGCGTAGTAAAGTGGATGCAGCACATGCGTTAACTGCTGATAATACAGGACTGAAATTAAACGTCGCCGCTAATTATGGTGGCCGTTGGGACATTACAAATGCAGCTAAACAAATTGGTAAACGAATAGCTGCTGGGGAATTAGACCCCAATGATATCACTGAGCAAGATATTGCCTCACAAATGAGTATGCAGGATCAGGCAGAACCTGATTTGCTGATTCGAACGGGAGGAGACTTGCGCATTAGTAACTTTTTATTATGGCAAGCAGCTTATGCTGAGCTTTATTTTACCGATACGCTTTGGCCAGACTTCAATGAAGCTGCTTTTGCTGACGCTATCGCCTGCTACGTTGCCAGAGAGCGACGATTTGGTTGTACCGGCGAACAAATAAAACAATTACTCGCCGAAACCTAATTAAAAGGGTAACACTTTGCTAAAACAACGAATTTTAACCTCTTTAGTGTTAGCGCCTTTGGCGCTGTTATTAGTTTTTTATACACCACTAACTTTATTTAGTTACATTGCCGGTGCCATTGTTTTAATGGGTGCTTGGGAGTGGTCTGCCTTTATGGGCTTATGCGATAAATTGAAGCGTTTTGCGTTTGTTATCTTTATTGCGATTTTACTGGCGCTGTTAAATTGGCATTGGCCGATCGAGTCGCTGTGGGTTGACGGGAAATTGGTTGGGGATGCAAACTATATTTTCACCTTATCATTCTCTTGGTGGATTGTTGCAACTTACCTAGTTTGGCGTTACCCATCAATGGCAAAAGCATGGAATGAAGGGCTTGTGATGCGTGCCATTGCAGGCATTTTAACGTTAGTGCCGCTATGGCTTGCGCTTAATACCCTGCGCAGTGCTAATTATTTAGAGTCCACCCATTTTGGTTCAATGTTGATCCTTGTCGTCCTTGGTATAGTTTGGAGTGCCGACATTGGTGCTTACTTTACTGGTAAAAACTTTGGTAAACACAAATTAATGCCCAAGGTGAGCCCAAATAAAACCATTGAAGGTTTGGCCGGTGGTGTTGTTGCAGCTGTGATCTTTGTTTTAGCGTTTTGCCACTTTAGTGATGTTGATATGGCTGTTTGGCCAATCTATGGTGTAATGACTATTTTTATTGCTTTGTTTTCTGCCATTGGTGATCTGTTAGAAAGTATGTTTAAACGTGAAGCGGGCCTAAAAGACAGCGGTTCATGTTTACCGGGGCATGGTGGCATATTAGACAGACTAGATAGTTTAACCGCTGCAGCGCCTATTTTTGTTTTATGTTATGCGTGGACACTAAGTCTATGAGTTGTAAACAACAACTAGTTATTCTTGGTGCGACAGGTTCAATTGGTACTAGCACGTTAGATGTTATTGCTAGAAATCCCAGCCAGTTTGAGGTGTTTGCTCTAACTGCCGGTGAGAATGCTAAATCTATGGCCCAGCTGTGCCTTGAGCATCATCCTGTTTTTGCTGTTATGGCTTCTGACAATGCCGCTGAGCAATTAAAACAGCATCTGTCAGGTACTGCGTGTAAAACAATCATTAGAAGCGGTACAGAGTCAATGAGTGAGCTGGCTGCTCACCCTAGTGTTGATGCTGTGATGTCAGCTATTGTGGGCGCCGCAGGGCTTATCCCCACATTAAGCGCTGTCGAGGCAGGTAAAAAAGTATTACTGGCAAATAAAGAATCGTTAGTGATGTCAGGGCAGTTATTTATTGATAAAGTAAAACAGCACAAAGCCACACTTTTACCAATAGATAGTGAGCATAATGCTATTTTTCAGTGCTTACCTGGTGCATTGCAAGGTTCAAAAACCAATGCAAAACTTGCAGAGCATGGCGTCAGTAAAATTTTATTGACAGGTTCTGGTGGTCCCTTTTTAACGCGTGATATCAATACACTATCTACGGTAACGGTTGCTGAGGCAGTCGCACATCCAAATTGGTCAATGGGACAAAAAATATCAGTAGATTCAGCCACCATGATGAATAAAGGCTTAGAGTTTATTGAAGCAAAATGGTTATTTAACTGCGTCGCTAATGATATTGAAGTGGTTATTCATCCACAAAGTATTATTCATTCAATGGTGCAGTACCAAGATGGTTCAGTGCTTGCGCAAATGGGGAATCCTGATATGCGCACGCCTATTGCTCACGCACTTGCTTACCCACAACGCATAGATGCAGGCGTAAAGCCGCTCGATTTTTCAGACATATCTGATTTTACGTTTACTAAACCTGATTTTGCTCGCTATCCAAACTTAAAACTAGCCATCACTGCGTGTGAGGCTGGGCAAGGTGCTACAACAACAGTTAATGCCGCCAATGAAGTGGCCGTGGCTGCTTTCTTAAAAGGTAAAATTAAGTTCACGGATATTTATCGAGTAAATGCGCAAACATTAGATGCAACTGCGGATGTAAACGTTCATACCCTAGATGAAATTTTAGCGTGTGATAAATTAGCCCGAGAGCAAGCAGTACAACAAATACGCAAGGTACAATGTTGATATGTTCGATTTCTTTTGGAATTTAGGTTCATTTATTCTAGCACTGGGTATTTTAGTTACCGTTCACGAATACGGCCACTTTTGGGTTGCACGTAAAGCGGGGGTTAAAGTCCTGCGCTTTTCAATCGGTTTTGGTAAACCGTTATTAAAGTGGCACGATAAATTGGGTACTGAGTATGTGATAGCAGCCATTCCTTTAGGTGGTTATGTCAAAATGCTTGATGAGCGTGTTGATGATGTGCCTGATGCTGAACGTCACCTTTCATTTAATGCCAAGTCAGTTCAGGCTCGTATTGCGATTGTTGCGGCGGGACCAATGGCTAATTTTATTTTCGCCATATTCGCTTTAGCAGTAATGTATTTAGTGGGTGTGCAGTCAATAAAGCCGGTTGTTGGTGTGGTACAAGAGGGCAGCAGAGCCGAACTTGCAGGTATCGCGCCTAATCAACAAATTATTAAAATTGGCAATGATGATATTGCCACATGGCAAGATGCGACATTTGCGTTAATGGCAAGTCTTGGTGATGAACGTGTTGATGTGACTGTTCGCTCTAATGATTACCAAGAGCAAGTTAAAACGATTAATATTGATGGTTGGAAGTTAGACCAACAAGATGTGCCTCCATTAGCGTCACTAGGGATCGTTCCGTTTCGGCCTGATGCAACGTTAGAAGTTGCAGCAATTACCAAAAACTCAGCTGCTTCTATGGGTAACTTAAGAGTTGGCGATGAAATTGTGATGGTAGATGGCGAAACAATAACCAGTTGGCAGCAATTAGTTAATCTTATTCAGCAATCAGCTAACAAATCATTACAATTTAGTGTAAAAAGACAAGATAGTATGGTGTTGCTAACGGTTACTCCGCAAGGTAGAACGGTCGGCAATGGCGTACAACAAGGGTTTTTAGGTGTTGCGCCAGTTGTAGAACAGTGGCCAGAAGGTTACATCGAGACTAGACATTATGGTCCACTGGATAGTATTGTGCTCGGCGTAAAGGAAACGTGGCGTTTAATAAGTTTAAGTTTTGATATGATCGGTAATTTAATTACAGGTCAAGTATCCGTTAAAAATTTAAGTGGTCCTGTAGGGATAGCTGTAGGTGCAGGAACCAGCGTAAGTTATGGTTTTGTTGCCTTTTTAAGCTTTTTAGCATTAATAAGTGTTAACTTGGGTGTATTTAATTTATTACCCTTACCAGTACTTGATGGTGGGCACTTAATGTATTACATAATTGAACTTTTCCGTAAAAAGCCAGTCTCTGAAAAGACACAAGAATTTGGTTTTAAAGTGGGAGCCTTGCTCCTAATTTTTCTAACATGTTTCGCTTTGTTCAATGATGTATCGCGATTATAGAATGGCGACAGTCTCGAATTAAAAAACACGATTGTAAAACATTGCTTTAATGTGGTGTTGAGCGGTAATACAGTTGTAAAGGATAAAGATAATAAAATGGCTATAAAAAAACATTTGGCAGTAACAAGTTTATTAGGGGCAAGCTTTGCAGCCCTTGGCCAAAACTCCTTTATTGTTGACGATTTAAAAGTTGAAGGTTTACAGCGTGTAGCACTCGGTGCTGCCTTAACGCATATTCCAATCAATGTCGGTGACAGTGTAGATGACTATACAATTTCAAAAACAATTAAGTCATTGTATAGCTCAGGTCACTTTGACAACATAAAAGCATTACGTGATGGCAACAATGTTATTTTTAAAGTAACAGAGCGCCCAACGATCAGTTTTATAGAATTTGATGGCAATAAAGATATTAAAGACGAGCAGTTAACTCAGTCTCTTGAGCAGCAAGATATTCGTCAAGGTGAACCGCTAGATAAAACAGTGGTTGATAATATTGAAAAAGGATTAATTGAGTTTTTTCATAGTATTGGTAAGTACAATGCAAAAATCGATATTAGTATCACAAAGTTGCCACGAAACCGCGTTAAATTGAAATTAGAATTTGACGAAGGTGATGCTGCCTCAATCCGCCAAATTAACCTTGTGGGTAATGAGCTTTTCCCTGACGAAGAGCTATTAGCACTCGCTGAATCACAGCAAGATTTAGCTTGGTGGGAGTTTATGGGAAGCGATCGCTACCAAAAGCAAACCATCGAAGGCGACCTTGAAAATATTCGCAGCTATTACTTAGATCGCGGCTATCTTCGTTTTAATATCGATTCAACTCAAGTATCTGTAAGTCCAGAGCGTGAATCTGTTTATGTTACGGCTAACATTACAGAAGGCGTGAAATACAAAGTTAAAGGCTTTGATTTCATCGGTGACTTGCTTGGGCGTGAAGAATTAATTAAGAGCGTTATTCCACTGCGTGCCGGTGAGCTTTACAATGGTTCAGTGGTAACATCATCTGAAGAGTTTATTAAAAGCTACTTAGCGCGCTTTGGTTATGCGAATGCCGAAGTACGCACCATTCCTGAAATTGATGATGAGAACAAAGAAGTACAATTAACATTATCGGTGAAACCAGGTAAGCGTGTTTATGTGCGTCGTATCATTGTTGGTGGTAACCAAAATACCTCAGACGAAGTGCTTCGCCGTGAAATGACGCAGTTAGAAGGCGCGTGGCTTTCAAACCAAAACTTAGAGCGTTCAAAATTACAAATTCAACGTTTACCTTATATGGAAACTGTTGATTTTAACGTCGTGCCTGTGCCTGGTGTTGATGACCAAGTTGATGTTGACTTTAATGTCAAAGAGCAATCAGCAGGTAGTTTCAATGCGGGTCTTGCGTATGGTTCATACCTAGGTTTACAGTTTAATATTGGTGTAACTGAGTCAAACTTCTTAGGAACGGGTAACCAAATTGGTTTTAATATTAATACGTCACGTGGTTCTGAGCGCGTAAGCTTATCTTACACAGACCCTTACTTTACGCCGGATGGTGTATCACAAGGTAGCAGCATATTTTACAGTAATTATGATGCAAGTAAGTTTAGCCTTATCGATTATAAATCGAAGAGCTACGGTATTGGTACCAATATAGGTTTTCCAATTGATGCGGTTAACCGTGTAAACTTTGGTATTAAATGGATTCAAGAAGAGCTTTCTGAAATTGCTGAGTATGAGCAAACACGTGTACTGCGTGAGACCTTCTTGGACCCAGAGAACCCAGATGCTGGCTTTGACTTTACCAAGTATGAGTTGAGTGTTGGGTGGTCTCGTATAACAGTAAACCGCGGTTTATTTCCAACTGCTGGTTCACGTCAAACACTTAATCTAACAGGCACAACGCCGAATTCTGATTTAACTTACTTTAAGCTAAATTATGATTCGCGTTTTTATTGGCCGATCAGTGATGATCATCGTTGGGTATTCTCAACGCGTGCAGCACTTGGCTACGGAAATGGTTATGGTGAAACCAATGGTTACGACCAAACGTTACCATTCCAAGAATACTTCCGTATTACAGAAATGGAATTACGTGGCTTTGACCGTAATACTATTCTACCGCGTGCAGTATCTAGAACGCCAAAATTAATTCCGGGCACCCCATTGCCAGATGGTACACCGACTGGCAGTATAGGCGGCGCATCAGAGTTTGACGTACTAAATACACAAGGTCGAATTGGTGGTAATGCGAAAGCGGTTGCGGGTATGGAGTTAATTGTACCGACGCCATTCTTAGATGAAGAGAACACAAGTTCTGTGCGTACTAGTTTCTTTGTTGATGCTGCGAACGTGTGGGATACAGAGTTTAGCGTTGATCGTTATCAGAATTTAGGGCCGGATGAGCGTGCTAAATTAGAGGACTACTCAGATCCAGCACGTTTTAGAGTATCAACAGGTTTATCATTACAGTGGGTTTCACCTATGGGCCCAATGCTGATTAGTTTTGCGTATCCATTGCAACAAGAAGAAGATGACGATACGAAGACCATCAGTTTTAATATTAGTAATACATTCTAAAGGAGTTTTTTGTGAAGAAATCATTTAAATCATCGGCAATTGCCTTATTAGCCACACTTATGATGGGTACTTCAGTGAGCGCATTTGCTCATAAAGTAGGCATTGTAGATATGCAAGAAATCTACAAGCAAATTCCTCAAATGGCTAAAGTAGAGCAAACTTTACAAGCTGAATTTGCTGAACGTCGCCAAGAAATTGAGAAGCTTCAAGGCGATATCCGTTTTGAAGCTGAAAAATTTAAACGTGAAAGCACAACAATGAGCCAAGCGCAAAAAGATGCACTACGCGAAAAAGTTGAAGGTATGCAAAAAAATCTTGCAGAAAAAGGTCGTCCTTTAGAGCAAGAAATTAAAATGCGTCAAAATCAAGAATTAGCTAAAGTACAAAAGCTTATTATTGATGCAATCCAAACAGTTGCTAAAGATGGCAAGTATGATGAAGTTAAAGTAAAAGACACTACTGTTTACTTTAACCCAAAGACAGTTTCTGATTTATCAGAAAAAGTTGTTGAAAAAGTAAGTAAACAATAGAAGAAATATGCAAAATTATACGCTTTCGCAGATTGCGGAACTTCTTGGCGCTGAACTCGATGGGGACGGCGCTTTAGAAATCTCAAAAATAGCGACACTTGCAAATGCCCAGTCTGGGCATATTGCATTTTTAGCGAATAAGAAATATCGCGCACAATTGGACAATACAGATGCCAGTGCAGTAATATTATCTGCAGCAGATGCTCCTTATTATCTGGGGAATAAGCTTATTGCAGCTAATCCTTATAACAGCTATGCACAGCTTGCTCAGATAATGGATACAACGCCTACATCAGCAGTAAAAGGCATTCACTCCAGTGCGGTTGTTCATCCTGACGCACAGGTTGCTAGTTCGGCTTCTATAGGCGCCAATGTTGTGATTGAAGCAGGAGCACAGATTGCTGACAATGTGCAAATAGGTGCTAATTGTTTTATCGGTGCGATGGCTAAAATAGGCAGTAACACCAAACTGTGGTCGAATGTATCTATTTATCATGATGTTGAAATTGGCGAAAACTGTCTATTTCAAGCAAACTCAATCATAGGTAGCGATGGTTTTGGTTACGCTAATGATAAAGGCCAGTGGATAAAAATACCGCAAATCGGTGCTGTCATTATTGGTGATAACGTTGAAATTGGTGCAGGGGCAACGATTGATCGCGGTGCAATTGATAATACAATAATCTCTAATAATGTGATTATCGACAATCAGGTCCATTTAGCACACAACGTAGAGATTGGGTCGGGTACTGCTATTGCAGGTTGCACAGTAATCGCTGGAAGTACTACAGTAGGTAAAAATTGCCAATTTGGTGGGCTTGTAGGTATAAATGGTCACATTGATATATGTGATGGTGTTATACTTACCGGCATGAGTATGGTAACTAAGTCAATTAAAGAGCCTGGTATCTACTCTTCTGGTATGCCGCACTCTACAAATAAAGAGTGGCGTCGTAATATCGCTCATTTGCGTAATTTACCAGAGATGAAAGACCGTCTTAAAGCACTAGAGACTTTGACTCAGTCATTAAATGTTGATAATCAATAAGGATGCTATTTTGGCAAACGAATTAAATAGCTTGGATATACAAGAAATATTGAGCTTACTGCCGCACCGTTACCCTATGTTATTAGTGGACAGAGTGCTTGACCACACGCCAGGCGAGTCACTTCACGCCATTAAAAACGTTAGCGTGAATGAACCTATTTTTACTGGTCATTTTCCAAATCAGCCAATTTTCCCGGGTGTTCTTATTTTAGAGGCGATGGCACAAGCCACAGGCCTGCTTGGGTTTAAAACGGTTGAAAATCGCAGTGAAAATGAGCTTTATTTATTTGCTGCAATCGACAATGCGCGATTTAAACAACCAGTTGTTCCTGGCGATACTATGCATTTGCATGTACAGTTTTTAAAAGAGCGCCGCAATATATGGAAATTTGCAGCAGAAGCGAAAGTTGATGGTAAGGTAGTGTGTACTGCTGAAATCATGTGTGCGAGAAGAGAGCTTTAATTGTGATCCATCCTACAGCGATAATCGAATCAGGTGCGAAATTAGGTAATAATGTATCAGTTGGTCCTTATAGCTACATTGGCAACGATGTGGTAATAGGTGATGATTGTATTATTGAATCTCATGTTGTTGTGAAAGGGCCTTCTACTATTGGCTCTGGCAATCATATTTTTCAATTTGCGTCAGTAGGCGAAGCCTGCCAAGACAAAAAATATAACAACGAGCCAACAACGCTTATTATCGGTGATAATAATGTTATTCGTGAATGTGCGACAATTCATCGTGGTACAATTCAAGACCAAGGTGTTACCAAAATTGGTAGTAATAACTTATTTATGGCGTATACCCATGTTGCACATGATGCGGTAATTGGGGATAACGTTATTTTTGCAAACAATGCTTCAGTTGCTGGCCATGTTCATGTTGGTGATTGGGTTATCCTTGCAGGTAATTCGGGTATTCACCAATTTTGTAAAATCGGAGCACATGCTTTTGTGGGGATGTACTCTGGTGTAAACAAAGACGTGCCACCCTTTGTAACGACGATTGGTACACCCGCTAGTCCCGTTGCTATTAATACCGAAGGTATGAAACGCCGTGGTTTTGAAAGTGATGAAGTAATGGCGACACGCCGTGCTTATAAAACACTTTATCGAAAGAGCTTAGGTGTTGATGAGGCAATAGCCGCATTGAGTGAAGATGCCGCTAAGTATCCAGCAGTTCAGCTAATGGTTGAATTTGTAAAAAATTCTGAGCGTGGAATTATTCGTTAATTACATCGCTTAATAAAAACCACCGCTTAGTAATAATCGGTGGTTTTTTTATGCTTAAAATCGTGTTACCAAAGACATGTAATCCACTTCATTTGCAAGTAAAGCACTGTGACTATCAATAGCTCTTATAGCTCCTTCCTCTAGCCATATCACTTTATCCATTGAATCCAACAATGCGGGGTCATGTGTAATGGTGATAATTGTTTTATCTGCCATGACATCCATTATCGTATTGATCACTTGGTGTTTAGTATGGTTATCTAAGCTTTCAGTTGGTTCATCTAAAACCATGATAGGGCTATCGCGAAGTAAGGCTTGTGCAATAGCAATTCGCCTTGCTTGGCCTTGTGATACGGCTCGTCCTGCTGTCCCTAAGCGTGTATTTAAGCCAGAAGGCAGTTGTGATAGCCATGAACCTAATTGTGCTTGTTCACACACTTTCATAAGCATATCGTCAGTGGCATTTGGCTGTGCGTAGCGTAAGTTTTCGGCCAAAGAGCCATCAAATATATAGTGATGTTGTGCAAGGATAGTCAGTAAATCAAAGCGGTTATCTATTGATAGAGTGTCAATATCAATAGAGTCTTCAAGTGTGTGCAGTTTGACCTGCCCATTTTGCGTTGGCCATAGCCCTGTTAATAAATTGATTAGTGTAGTTTTTCCACTGCCACTAGGACCCACTAATGCGACTTTTTGCTTCGCTGAAATAGTTAAATTAACTTTTTTCAGTGCGTGAGTTTGGTCATTATAGCGATAATCAATATTAGAAAAAGAAAGACCTAGAGGTTGCTTATTAACAGTTACCGCTGCGGTTAAAGGAGGTGATGTCAATTTGTCTTCCAATTCAAAGATACGTGCTGCAGCGCTTAAAGTATTGGGAAGTTGAATAAACGCATTAGGAAGATTAAGCACGGTTTCAAAACTTGCTAAAACAAATAAGCTCATCATTGCTAATTCGACATTCGCGACTTGATTGCTGCTTATAAGTGGGATCAAAATCACAATACTACTTAGCATAGTCAATTGTGTGATTAATAAAGTAAGTCCATTACTATTAGCAATTGCACTGTGTCGTTTATGTAACTGCTGATTATATAACTCACTTGAGGCATCGCATTTTGCCAGCAATTTAGCAGAGGCTTGATAAAGCATTAATTCTCGCGAGCCTTGTAAGGTCTCTGATAACTGTGCCCTTAAAAGTGCAGATTGTTCTCGCTCGTGTGTGGCTGTTTTACTAAATTTAGCACCTAAATATGAAGGTACAATAACGCCGACGACCATAAGAGCCGTAAAGCATACCAAGGCTACATTAGGGTTATATGCACTCATAAATAGCATGATAATAGGTATACCAAACACGGCAACGATAAAAGGCAATAAAACATCTAAGTAAAAAGCATCTAGTGCGTCAACATCATTTTGCATTCGATTGACTAAATCAGCACTGCGGCTCATGGCTAAGTCTACGTTGTTCAACTGGCTTAATGTTTTAAATGCCCGTACTCGAATTTCACTCAGTAGCAAAAACGTCGCATTGTGAGTGATGAGCCGCTCGCCGTAGCGAGAAGCTGTTCTTACAATCGCTAAAAATCGAATGACACCGGCAGGCGTAAAGTAATTCATATGCACAGATGCAATACCCGCAGCTGCCATTGCAGCCAAAAACCAGCCTGAAATTGCAAGCAAACCAATGTTAGCTAAAACGGTCAAGGTTGATAAAAGGGCACCAAGCAGTAACATCCCTGCGTGGGGTCTACATAGTTTTAATAAACGAATAAAGTTAGTCATGATGAACACCTGCGTTAACAAGTTGCCAGAATCTGCCTTCTTTCTCATTTAGCTGTAGATAGCTGCCTTGCTCGATAATTTTTCCTTGTTGCATCAAATAAATTTTGTCTGCTTTACTAACGGTATTTAATCTGTGAGCTATTACAAGGACGAGGTGGTGTTTTGCGTAGTCAGTAATCGCCGTATTAATTAATTGTTCTGTTTGGCTATCAAGGTGAGCGCTAGGTTCATCTAGCATCAAGATTGGCGCATTTTTTAAAAAAGCACGTGCTAATGCGATACGTTGTTTTTGGCCGCCAGAGAGGCCTTCTCCTTGCTCACCAAGCAGAGTATCAAACCCATGAGGCAATGCGAGAATAAACTCAAGAGCGCCTGCTTTAGCGGCAGCGCGTTCTAGTTGTGTTTGTGTAGCTTGAGCATTGGCTATACGTAAGTTATCAGCAACACTCATATAAAATAAGGTCGGGTTTTGAGGTATCCACGCTATGTTTTGTAACCAGCTCTGGTTTTCATAGCGAGAAAGGGCAGTGCCGTTGATGAAAATGTGTGAATTTGCTTGATGATGAAAGCCAAGTAAACAATCAAACAAGGTACTTTTCCCTGCGCCACTGTCGCCTACAAATGCGAACAACCCCTGCTCAGGAAGGCTGATATTTATATCGGATATTCCTTCTTTACTATCAGGGTATAAAAAACTTAACTGCTTGGCGCTAATATTTTTTATGGGTAATGGTACAGTTTGAGTTTGTTGTAGCGGTAGCTGCTCTTGCGCATTGATGATATCAATCATATCTGCAGCGGCGCTAATGCCTTCTAATCGTGCATGATAATGGCTGCCCATTTGGCGTAAGGGTAAATAAAATTCTGGGGCTAGGAGTAAAACAACAAAGCCGGTAGCAAAATCAAGGGTGCCAAAAAACAACCTAAAGCCGATGATTACAGCGACTAAGGCGACGCTAATAGTGGCAAAAAACTCTAACGTAAATGCAGATAAAAATGCGACTTTAAGTACACTCATTGTTGAGGATCTAAAGTCATCAGAAATTCTTGCAATGTGAGTCAGTTCAGAGCGAGTTGCGTTGAACAATTTTAATTGCGTCAATCCTTGGATCCGATCTAAAAAATAATTCCCTAAAATTGAGAGTTGCTGCCAACGTTGTTGATTTATCTCTTCTGCCTTATGACCTACTAAAATCATAAAAAACGGGATTAAGGGAGCAGTGAACAAAAATATTAACCCTGCTTTATAATCTGTTGGAAAAATCACTACAAGAATCGCCAGAGGGATGAGTGCGCTGTATGCAATACTGGGCAAATAATTAGCGTAATATTGGTGCAGTGCTTCAACACCGTCATGTAGTGTATTTAACGTTGCACCTTGGCCTTTTTGTTCAATGTATGTAGGCCCTAAGCGGTTTAACTTTGCGAGTAATGTTTTGCGCATGGAAGATTTAATCTTTTGCGCAGCATAATGACTAAGTCTTTCGCTTAGCGCTAAAAATAAAGCCCGTAATAATATGAGTCCAGCTAAAGGCCAAAGCAGATAGCTCACTTCGTTGATATTTTTGCTTTCAAACATGACAAGATGTGCTGCATTTGCCAGTAAGTAACAGGACGCTATCATTAACAGCGCGTTGAGCGTACCAAGTACAATGCTCATTTTTAATAAGCGTGCACCACTTTGACTGTGGTGTTTTAAGAATGCGCGCAGTTTGGTTTGCTGCGCGCGATCGGGCCGTTTTTTAGTTGTCATCTTGGCGTTTAAGCCTTTCGTGTAGTTCTAATTCATCATCAGCAATACTGTCTTTATTTTGCTGAAACTCGTACCACATGACATTAATCACGCCTAAAGTACAAGCTAATAAAACACCCAGTATCCATGCGAAATACCACATAATAAGTCTCCTTAATAGCTGCCGTGAGTGTTGTTCGTAATTTCAGTTTGTGTGACTTTACGCCACATTTTTACGTAGCACCAAGTTGTGTAACATAAAATTAAAGGAACAAAAATGATAGCAGCAATAAACATTACATTTAGTGTCATATGACTAGAAACAGCGTCCCACATTGTTAAGCTTATATTTGGATTATTGCTTGAAGGCATAATAAATGGAAACATCGCACTGCCTGCAGTCATAATAACCCCTATTAACATGGTGCTGGTTGTAGCTAACGCTAATGCAGGTTTGTTTAGCTTAGATAATATAATGGCAAAGATTGCTGATACAAAACCCAATATAGGGAACGCTATTGTGAGTGGCATTTTACTATAATTATCAAGCCACGCACCGGGCGCTGTTGTAACTACCTTGCCAAGTGGATTCGCATAGCTTTGAGTATCTGGCATCGAGATAATTTGATAGCCGTCCATTTTTGCCACCCAGAACCCTGCCATAGCAAAAAGAGCGATAAATAGCATTAAAGCATAGCGACCGTATTGGGCTGATCGAACTGATACTTCAGCGTCAGTTCTCAATTGTAACCACATGCCAGCATGACCAACCAGCATAGTGACGCTTAGCAAACCAGCGATTAATGCAAATGGGTTAAGCAAAGCAAAAAAGGAGCCTTGATAGGTCGTGCGTAATAAATTATCAATATCAAAAGGCACCCCTTGAAGTATATTTCCAAACGCGACACCAAACACCAAAGCGGGCACAAAGCTCCCAACGAGCAGCGCCCAATCCCAATTATTACGCCATTTTGCCGATTCGAGTTTTGAGCGATAGTCAAAGGCAAGTGGTCGTAAAAACAGCGCAAACAACACCAACATCATCGCTAAGTAGAAGCCAGAGAACGCAGCGGCGTAAACCATTGGCCAAGCTGCAAATAATGCTCCGCCAGCGGTTATAAACCACACTTGATTGCCATCCCAATGTGCACCAATGGTATTGATCACAGTACGGCGCTCTAAATCTGTTTTACCCACTAGGCGTAACAAAATTGCTACCCCCATGTCCATGCCATCAGTAATAGCAAAGCCTATGAGTAATACGCCTATTAAGAGCCACCAAAGGAACTTTAAGGTTTCGTAATCAAAAATCATGACTGTGCTCCTTGGTTTAGTTGTTTATCAGCTTTTTCAAGTTCAAAGTGATACTTACCTGTGTGCAATGAGCTTGGTCCGAGTTTTACAAATTTGAGCATCAACCAGCCTTCTATGACGGCTAAGCAAATATAAAAAATAACAAACGCAGTAATGGTGAAAAGTAAGTCATTGACAGTTAACGACGATGTGGCTAAAAATGTAGGTAACACTTCTGATATAGCCCAAGGTTGGCGACCATATTCAGCAACAATCCAACCAAACTCTATAGCAATCCAAGGCAGGGGAATACTCCATACAGCCGCTTTTAACAACCAGCGTTTTTGTTCAATAACACGATGCGCGTTGTAGTAAAACGATAGGGCGAATACCACAAGCATGATCATGCCGCAGCCGACCATGATTCGGAACGACCAAAACATAGGGCCAACCCGTGGGAAAGAGTCTTTCACTGCTTTTTGTATATGTTCCTCTGTTGCATCGACTACATTCGGTGTATAGCGTTTAAGTAACAAACCGTACCCAAGGTCATCTTTTAAGGTGTCAAATTTGGCTATATTTGCAGGGGTGTCTTCGCCATTTCTGAGTTTTTCAAGGTACTCATACGCTATCATGCCGTTTCTAATACGTACTTCGTGTTTTTTCTCTAAATCACTAATACCAGTTACTTGCTCATCAAGCGAACGCGTTGCAATTAAGCCTAATGCGTAAGGGATTTTAACGGCAGCATGCGTCACTTGTTCATCTGAATCAGGAATACCAATTGCTGTGAATGCAGCTGGAGCTTCTTCGGTATGCCATTCTGCTTCAATGGTGGCTAATTTTACTTTTTGCACTTCGCCAACTTCGTAGCCAGATTCATCACCCAGTAAGATGACACACAAAATTGATGCTAAACCAAAACCAGAGGCAACTGAAAATGAGCGCTTAGCAAAAGCCAAATCGCGACCTTTTAAGATATACCAGCTACTAATACCAAGGACGAACATTGATGCAGCGACATAACCTGCCGACACGGTGTGAATAAATTTAACTTGTGCAACGGGGTTAAATACTAATTCAGCAAAACTGGTCATTTCCATGCGCATTGTCTGGTAATTAAACTCAGCACCAACTGGATTTTGCATCCAACCATTGGCTACCAAAATCCAAAGGGCAGACAAGTTCGTGCCAATAGCCATCAAAAAGGTAACACCTAAATGCTGTCGCTTTGTTAGTCTTTGCCAGCCGAGGAAGAACATACCTACAAAGGTGGACTCTAAAAAGAATGCCATTAAACCTTCAATCGCCAGTGGAGCTCCAAACACATCGCCTACATAGTGTGAATAGTACGACCAATTTGTTCCAAACTCGAACTCCATGGTTAAGCCAGTAGCCACACCAACCGCAAAGTTAATCCCAAATAATTTACCCCAAAATTTAGTCATGTCACGGTAGATTTCTCTACCTGTCATAACATAAACAGATTCCATAATAACCAAAATCCATGTCATGCCTAATGTTAGCGGGACAAAGAGGAAGTGAAACAGTGCAGTGATCGCAAATTGCAATCGCGATAGATCGACAAACGCTTCATCTATCATAGTGTGCTCCTTTATAGTTGACGGCGCGGCTGTATTATCTTTCAGAAATTACTGAAACTTCGCTAATTCTATGCCTTTATTGATTTTAGTCAACCCAAGAGTGTAAAAAATAGCTTATGTATAGAGCATTAATCAATGTGACAGAAATATAAAATATTGGATAAATCTAGACTTATTTTACTTAAGACCCAATGCAACCAATGATTTTTCAGCAATTTGGGGTCTCAATGCACCTTATTTACAAAGTTGAGTTTGTTGTTTATGCGCTAAGGAATAAATTAATATTACCTCCCAACATTTATACTGCATTGAAAACACGTTAAACTGCTGCTATTAAATGCAGAGTTAATTGCGAAAAGAATCAATGAATAATCAGAGCAAACCATTACGCATAGCAATTGTAGTGGGTGAACTATCCGGTGATATATTAGGCGAAGGTCTTATAAAAGCACTAAAAATACGCTACCCAAATGCCATTTTTGAAGGCATTGCAGGCCCTAAAATGCAGGCACAGGGATGTAAAAGTTTATTTGATATGGAAGATCTTGCCGTTATGGGCTTGGTTGAAGTGTTAGGGCGTTTACCTCGGTTATTAAAAATTCGTAAGCAACTCATTCAGCACTTCCTTGATAACCCTCCTGACATCTATATTGGCATAGATGCGCCTGACTTTAACCTGCGTATTGAAAAACCATTAAAAGATGCGGGTATTAAGACGGTACAGTATGTTAGCCCGTCTGTGTGGGCGTGGCGTGAAAAGCGTATTCATAAAATTAGTGCCGCAACCAATATGGTGCTTGCTCTTTTGCCATTTGAAAAAGCGTTCTATGATAAGCACAACGTACCTTGCACATTTGTAGGTCATACGCTTGCTGATGATATTGCCTTGGAACATGATAGCAGTGCAGCTCGTATAGAACTGGGCTTGAATGACAATGACAAAGTATTGGCATTGTTACCCGGTAGTCGTGGTTCAGAAGTCGGTTTATTAAGTGAGACCTACATTCAAACAGCGGCTGAGTTACAAGCTAAAAACCCAGATTTAAAAATTGTGGTGCCGTTAGTTAATGACAAGCGAAAAGCTCAGTTCAGTGAAATTTTAGCCACCACAGCACCGTCATTAAAAATACAATTGCTGGATGGGCAATCTGATATTGCAATGCAAGCAGCAGATGCCATTTTAATCGCCTCTGGTACGGCGACATTAGAAGGCATGTTATATAAAAAACCTATGGTGGTGGGTTATAAAATTAAACCGATGAGTTACTGGATATTTAAAACGTTGTTTACCTTTAATATTAAATATTTCTCATTGCCTAATTTATTAGCAGATGAAGAGTTAGTGCCTGAGTTTTTACAAGCAGACTGCAATGTTGAAAACTTAGCACATGCCCTAAAGCCTATGCTAGAGGGTAATAATAGTGCGTTAAAATCACGCTTTTTAGCGATTCACCAACAAATACGCTTAAATGCTAGCGAGCAAGCCGCGGCGGCAGTAGCGGAGTTATTAAATGCAAATTGAAAGACCAAATCTAACTTTTATCGCCGGTGTTGACGAAGTAGGCCGTGGCCCACTTGTTGGTGACGTAGTTACTGCTGCGGTGATACTTGACCCAACAAAGCCGATTGCAGGCCTTGCTGATTCAAAAAAATTAACTGATAAAAAACGTCAAGCACTGGCTCTCGAAATCAAAGAAAAAGCACTTTGTTGGTCAATTGGCCGTTGTAGTCCAATAGAAATAGATGAATTAAATATTTTACACGCCACGATGCTTGCCATGACTCGCGCGGTAGAAGGATTAACAACTACACCAGAGTTTGTGTTTGTTGACGGAAATCGACTGCCATCTTTAGAAATGCCAGCACAAGCAGTGGTAAAAGGCGATAGCTTAGTGGCTGAAATTTCAGCGGCTTCTATTTTAGCGAAAGTTGCTCGTGATGATGAAATGATTGAACTGGATAAACGCTACCCGCAATACGGTTTTGCAGGGCACAAAGGTTACCCAACAAAAGCGCATTTTGCAGCACTTGAGCAATATGGTGCAATTGATGAGCACCGTAAAAGTTTTAAACCAGTGCAACGCGTACTAGCAATGCAGGAGCAATAATGGCGGCTCCTGATTTTGTACATTTACGTGTTCACTCTGACTTTTCGATGGTTGATGGTTTGGCTAAAACCAAACCGATTGTTGCCAAAGCACAAGAGCTAGAATTACCAGCCTTAGCAATTACCGATCAAATGAACTTGTGTGGTTTAGTGCGTTTTTACGATACAGCCCACAACGCAGGTATAAAGCCAATTGTAGGGGCTGATTTTTGGCTCCACAGTCCTGAGTTTCCAGAAGGGCCATGTAGACTTGTTATTTTGGCTAAAGATAACATTGGCTATAAAAATATTACATTATTGATCTCAAAAGCGTATCAGCGCGGGCATTTATTTCATCGCCCTGTTATTGAACGAGAGTGGCTGGTGGAGCACAAAGAGGGCCTTATTTTACTCTCTGGCGCTAAAGACGGTGATTTAGGTAAAGCACTGTTAAAAGGCAACGCTGGTATTATTGAATCAGTGGTCAGCTTTTATAAACAGCATTTTAGCGACCATTATTACATCGAGCTTATTCGTACTCTACGAACTCAAGAAGAAGAATACTTGCACTTAGCGGTAGAGCTTGCCGACGTTGAGCAACTACCAGTTGTCGCAACAAATGAAGTGGTCTTTCTAAAGCCTGAAAACTTTGAAGCGCATGAGATCCGCGTCGCTATTTTTGATGGTTACACACTGGATGACAAACGTCGCCCCAAACGTTTTTCTGAGGAGCAATACCTTAAAACGCCAGAGCAAATGGCTGAGCTGTTTAGTGATATTCCAGAAGCACTACAAAACAGTGTCGAAATAGCTAAGCGCTGTAATGTAACGGTGCAACTGGGTACTTACTTCCTACCTGATTACCCAACTGGCTCATTAAATATTGAAGACTTCTTAGTTAAAGTTTCAGAAGATGGCCTTGAAGAACGTTTACAGTTTTTATTCCCAGATGAAAACGACCGCAAAGAAAAACGAGTCGAATATGACGAGCGACTAAAAATAGAACTCGACGTAATCAACCAAATGGGTTTTCCGGGTTATTTCTTAATCGTAATGGAATTCATCCAATGGAGTAAGGATAATAATATTCCAGTTGGGCCGGGGCGTGGTTCTGGTGCGGGCTCGTTGGTGGCTTATGCACTTAAGATCACCGATCTTGACCCATTAGAATTTGATTTACTTTTCGAACGTTTCTTAAACCCTGAGCGTATTTCCATGCCGGATTTCGACGTCGATTTCTGTATGGATAGGCGTGATGAAGTAATCGATCACGTATCAGCGCTATATGGACGGGATGCGGTATCGCAGATCATCACCTTTGGTACGATGGCAGCAAAAGCGGTTATTCGTGACGTTGGTCGTGTGCTTGGGCACCCTTATGGTTTTGTTGACCGTATTTCAAAATTGATACCGGGCGATCCGGGTATGACCCTAGCAAAAGCGTTTGATGTTGAGCCGCGTTTGCAAGAGGCTTACGATGGCGATTCTGAGGTCAAAGACCTAATTGATATGTGCCGCATCCTCGAAGGGTGTACACGTAATGCCGGTAAGCATGCGGGTGGTGTAGTTATATCACCCACCACCATCACCGATTTTGCTGCGCTTTATTGTGATGATGAAGGTAAGTTTCCGGTTACTCAGTTTGATAAAAATGATGTAGAAACAGCCGGCTTAGTTAAATTTGACTTCTTAGGTCTAAGAACGCTGACAATCTTGCAGTGGGCAATTGATATGACCAACGAGCGCCTTGAGCGTGAAGGCAAGAAGCCTGTTGATATCAACGCAATCCCACTGGATGATAAAAAGAGTATAGAGCTATTATTACGCGCCGAAACGACCGCGGTCTTCCAGCTCGAATCACGAGGCATGAAAGATCTGATCAGACGTCTTAAACCTGACTGCTTTGAAGATATGATAGCCTTGGTGGCCCTGTTTAGACCAGGGCCACTGCAATCGGGCATGGTAGATAACTTTATTGACCGTAAGTTGGGTCGAGAAGACATCTCGTACCCCGACGCACAATATCAGCACGAAAGCTTACAGCCTATTCTTGAGCCTACTTACGGTATCATCCTGTATCAAGAACAAGTAATGCAAATTGCGCAGGTGTTGGCGGGTTATACGCTCGGTGGCGCAGATATGCTGCGCCGTGCAATGGGTAAGAAAAAGCCCGAAGAAATGGCAAAGCAACGTTCAACCTTTGAAGATGGTGCAAGAAATAACGGCATTGACGGCGAACTTGCAATTAAAATCTTCGACTTGGTAGAAAAGTTTGCGGGTTATGGTTTTAACAAATCTCACTCAGCAGCTTACGCGTTAGTTTCGTACCAGACGCTGTGGATGAAAACGCATTACCCAGCCGAGTTCATGGCTGCGGTAATGTCGGCTGATATGGATAATACCGATAAAATTGTAATTTTGGTGGATGAATGTGAAAACATGAAACTCACCTTATTACCGCCGGATGTAAACGCAGGTGAGTTTAAATTTACTGTAAATCAGCAAGGCGAAATTGTATACGGTATCGGCGCCATTAAAGGGGTAGGTGAAGCACCTGTTGAAGCAATTTTAGAGGCGCGCAGTGAAGGCGGCCCGTTTAAAGACTTGTTTGATTTTTGCGCTCGAGTTGACTTGAAGCGGTTAAATAAACGTGTCACGGAGAAATTGATTTACGCCGGCGCACTTGATCAACTTGGCCCAGATAAAACTCAACCTGGGCGAGCAACCTTATTAGCGAGCCTTAAAGATGCTATGCGCGCCGCTGATCAACACAACAAAGCAGAGTCTCTTGGTCAAACCGATTTGTTTGGTTTACTGGCCACAGAGCCTGATGAAGTTGAACAAGCCTTTATAAAAGCGACGCCGTTGACCGATAATCAATGGTTAGATGGCGAAAAAGAAACACTCGGCCTTTATTTAACCGGCCACCCAATCAATCAATACCGTAAAGAGCTTAAACATTACACCACAGGCCGTTTAGTGGACTTGCAGCCAACTAATCGAGATGTGCAATCTACCGCTGCAGGGCTTGTCATTGCAGCACGTACTCTAATAAATAAGAAGGGAAATCGCTGGGGGCTTATAACTTTAGATGACAAGAGTGCCCGTATTGATGTACGCTTATTCCCAGAACAGTTTGAAATGTACCAAGATATGCTGCAAATCAACAATATCTTGGTAATATCTGGACAGGTCAGCTTTGATAACTTCTCCGGTGGCATTACAATGACCGCCAGAGACATATGTACCATTGCTCAAGCGCGCGAAAAACGTATAAAAGCGATTAAAATGACGCTGAACATGGTACAAATCGAGGCAAACTTCTTCGATAATTTACAAAAAGTACTTGAACCTTATAAGTTTGGTACTTGTCCTATTAGGGTTTTCTATCAACGTCCAGATGCGTTGGCCAAGTTAACCTTAGGTACAGAATGGTGTGTTACGCCTAGTGATGACTTAATTCATAAGCTTTCACTGATGGCGGCGCAAGATGTAGAACTAGAATTTAACTAATTAGGTAGTTTAGAGCATGAGCCTCAATTATCTTGATTTTGAGCTTCCAATCGCAGAATTAGAAGCAAAAATTGAAGAGTTACAAAATATAAGCCGCGCTGGCGAATTAGACCTTGAGTTAGAAGAGGAAGTCAGCCGATTAAAAGAAAAAAGTGCCCAACAAAAAGAGGAAATATTCTCTAAATTAGGTGCTTGGCAGGTTTCTCAGTTAGCCCGTCATCCGTTGCGTCCTTATACTCGAGATTATATCGAGCGCATTTTTACGGAGTTTGACGAGTTAGCGGGTGATCGTACTTTTGCAAATGATCCGGCTATTTTAGGTGGTGTAGCACGTTTTGAAGGTCAACCAGTAATGGTGATCGGTCAACAAAAAGGACGTGATACAGCTGAAAAAATTAAACGCAACTTTGGTATGCCAAAGCCAGAAGGTTACCGTAAAGCATTACGCTTAATGGAAATGGCTGAACGTTTTAAAATGCCAATAATGACTTTCATCGACACGCCGGGTGCATACCCAGGTGTTGGCGCAGAAGAGCGTGGTCAATCTGAAGCTATCGCACGTAACTTAAAAGTAATGGCTGCACTAAAAGTGCCAACCATTTGTACGGTTATTGGTGAAGGTGGTTCAGGTGGTGCTTTGGCAATTGGTGTTGGCGATCGCGTTAACATGTTGCAATACAGCACTTACTCAGTAATTTCGCCAGAGGGTTGTGCTTCAATTCTTTGGAAAAGCGCTGATAAGGCCCCACTTGCTGCAGAAGCTATGGGTGTAACCGCGGCACGCGTTAAAGAGCTTGATTTGATCAACAACCTAGTTGAAGAGCCTTTAGGCGGCGCACATCGTAACTACGATGCAATGGCGAGAAACCTTAAAAATCAGCTTAAGCGTGACCTTGCAGACTTACAAGCGTTATCGCTTGATGAGATGCTAGATCAACGTTACAAACGATTAATGTCATTTGGTTATTGCTAAAAAATAACTCGAATGCAGAAAAAAGCCGCTTTAGCGGCTTTTTTGTTTTAAAATGTTTGTAAGCTAGGAGCTAGGAGCTAGGAGCTAGGAGCTAGGAGCTAGGAGCTAGGAGCTAGGAGCTAATCATTTATTATTTTCGGTTAAATTCATGCATTCAACACCATTGTATCAACAAGTAAAAAACGCCATTGCACCGTTTGTCGATGATAATCAAACGTCATTTACAATTGCGCTCTCAGGAGGTGTTGACTCTGTGGTGTTATTGCATGTAATGAATGAACTGAAACGTGAAATACCAACGCTGCAACTCAGTGCGGTTTACGTTAACCATGGCTTGAGTAACTATGCTGATGACTGGCAAAGGTTTTGTGCTGATTTATGCCGACAATTAAGTGTCGTATTTACAGCTGCGTCAGTAACTATTGAGCAGCGAACGCGCACGAGTCTAGAAGAGCAAGCCCGTGATGCGCGCTATTTGGCATTAGATAAATACAGTGCTGAGGGCAGTGTCATTTTATTGGGTCAGCATTTGAACGATCAGCTAGAAACGTTTTTATTGCGCCTTAAACGCGGCTCAGGGTTGAAAGGTTTAGCGTCTATGCGCCAAACTCGCATACTTAAAAGTGGTCGTACTTGCTTTAGACCGCTATTAAATATTACACGCTCAGCCATCGAGTCATTCGCAAAAACGTTTTCGCTTGAACATATTACTGATGATTCGAATACTGATGAACGTTTTGATCGTAATTTTATTCGGCAAAAAGTGGTGCCTGTTTTATCGGATAAATTTATAGGTTTTGAAAAAAGCGCTTCACGCAGCATTACGCTACTACAGCAGCAGCAAGATTTACTTAATGAGTATATCCAGCAAGATTTAGCTAAATGCCAAAACGAAACCCAAGGCTTAAGCTGCGCCGAACTTGCGATGTTCAGTGCTGCACGCCAAGCAAATGTTTTGCGTTGCTGGCTTGAGCAATTTACCGCGCTCATGCCATCACAAAAGCAAACTGAGCAAACCTTAGAGCAAGGTATTAATGCACAGGTTGACGCGCAATTAAAAATACAATTAAAAGATGGCCATATTCGCCGTCATCAAGGTTTTTTGTATTTTGTAATTCACCAAACACAAGAGCCATTGGTTGTAACTGCGCAATCTGGAAACACATTTATACTTAATAACGGTGCTCGTATTAGCCCAATACACGCAAAGGGGATAAGACCCCCCCGAGTTGATGAGCACGTAACAATAAGATTTGATTATCTTCAGGCAAAAATAAAACCCTTAAATAAACCTGGCCGTAATACATTAAAGCATTGGTTTAAAGATGCAAAAGTAGCTCCTTGGTTACGGGCCAGTGCGCCACTTATTTTTTACAACGACGAGTTAGTCCAAGTTGTCGGATACTTCATTAGTGCGAATCATGTGAGCGATGAAGGAATTATTTGGGAGTACCATGCATGAACAATCAGCCCCACGTTGGCTTATCACTTGTTAATAAAGCACCACTTGGCCTTTTAATTACGATATTAATAGCAGTGGTTGCGCACTTAGTATTTGAACTAGATATAATGACTTTACTCTATTCACTTGTGGGTGGTTTGGTCTGCGCAATTGTTTTGATTGCTTACTGGTTAGGAAAGGGCGGAGCCTTTTTTATTGTTGGTGTGAGTATTCCGCTGGTTTTAATTGTGGTCACCCCACTGGCTACCATGGCCGCTTTACTTTATTTGGTTAGTGGCTTTTTCTTTGGTTTTTGTTTATCGCTACTGATTTATAAGTTGTTTAGTAAGCAAAAGCAAGTTGCGCCGTAAGGGGAGGCGCAACACTTGTTTTAGTAAGCTCTAGCGCAGTTACGTCCTGACGCTTTTGCTTTATAAAGCCCTTTATCTGCACGAGAGAAAACTTCGTCTTCACAATCATGGCTATTTACCAATGTGTAACCAATACTCGTAGTTACTTGATATTTAGACATAATGTTAGACTCTTCCACTAAACGCATAATACGCTGTGCGATGACTTTATTAGTAATAAATTCAGGGTCATCTATAAGAATTGCAAATTCATCACCACCAAACCTGAAAACACAATCAGTACCACGAATGCTTGATTGTAAAACAGCTGAAAATTCTTTTAATACATCATCACCTACTTTGTGACCGAAGTTATCATTCACCTGCTTGAAGTTGTCTAAATCCAACAACATTAGACTAAATGAACGATGTTGGCGGCGGCAGCGTTCGAGTTTTTCAAATAATATATCGTTAAACTGACTGCGATTGTTCAACCCTGTTAAAGTGTCTTTAGTTGCTAATCTCAGTACTCGGCTGTACATAATTGCATTTCTAAGCGGGTACACGAGTGCATTGTGTAACCCATTGAGCTTATTACTAATATTTCCCGTAAGTGGGTACTGGCTAAAGTAAACTAGCTGCCCTAAGTGCTCGTTGTTGATATCTAAATCAAACGAGTACGGTGGGGTTGAATTATCACTTTGTGCAACCTGTGTCACACCCTGAGTGGAGTGAAACTGTATACCGGAAAAGTTAATAATCTGCTTAGCGTAGTCGGCATAAATATTGAGTATTTCATCGATATTTAAAGTTGTTTGTAACTTAGCAACTAAACTATGAATTGCTGCAGGCTCATTATTACGGTAATGCTCTGCCGAAAACGGCAGAAACTCGCCACGTGCAGAAACCCTTTGTGTCAAAATATGGACGTTTTCCACTAAATCTCCCCCCTCGGAGTGTGATGTTGGTTGGTTAAAGCGATTTCTATGCCACAATTTCAAAGTGGCTGAAAAACAGATAGTTGCTATAGTTAAAATTATTAAGTGGTAAAACTTTGACGCAGTATTTTCTGGTCACAGATTATCGGGAGGTCTATTTGCAAAGTGTTCTAGCTCAAATATTTGGTTTGCTATTTGCTGCCGTCATTTTAGTGTGGCTGTTCAAGCGTGTTGGTTTGCCACCGATATTGGCTTATTTAGCAACGGGTGTGCTTGCAGGTGAGCACGGTGTTGGCTGGATAGCACAAAGTAACGAAATGCACTTTGTTGCTGAGCTTGGTATTGTTTTTCTGCTATTTAGTTTGGGGTTAGAATTTTCAATTGGTCGTTTGATGGCAATGCGCAGCATTGTTTTTGGCTTGGGCACGTTGCAAGTAGTGGTGACTAGCCTTGTCATTATGCTAATTCTACAGCTACTGGAATTTAGCTTGTTGACCAGTTTTACTATTGCGACCCTAATGGCGCTATCGTCGACGGCCGTTGTGGTTAAGTTACTCAAAGAGTCTGGCGATTTAAAGCATCGGCGTGGGCAGCTTGGTATAGGTATTTTGCTGTTCCAAGATATAGCTGTCGTACCACTACTCATCATTTTACCTTTATTGGCTCAAAGTAGTGGCTCAGAAGGAATAGCATGGGCTTTGGCATTAGCTTTAACAAAAGGTGCTTTTGTTTGTGTGCTTTTATGGGCAATAGGAAAGTGGGTGCTGCCCGCTGTGTTTAGCGAAGTGGCGCTGATGCGCACAGAGGAACTGTTTGTTTTAACTACCTTACTTGTCGCATTATTTGCCGCAGGACTTACCTATTTATTTGGTTTATCAATGGCATTAGGGGCGTTTTTAGCTGGTATGATGCTTGGGGAAAGTCAGTACCGTCATCAGCTAGAGGCAGATATACGGCCGTTTCGTGACATATTAATGGGTTTGTTCTTTGTTACTGTAGGGATGCAGTTAGATATTCTTTTTGTTGTAGATGTATGGTTTTGGATTTTAGCCGCGCTGACGCTGATGTTTGTGTTTAAAATTGGCGTTATTGCTGTTTTAGCACAGTTCATGGGAGAGCGAAAACAGGACTCCATTGCTGCGGCTGTTATGCTTTGGCAAATGGGCGAATTTGGTTTTGTTCTCATTGCTTTGGCTACCAAACACCAGTTATTACAGGTTGAACAAGCATCCTTTTTAATTGCATTGGCTGTGATGTCGATGGCATTAACACCTTATTTAATAGAGCGAACACCTTGGATGTTGGCAAAGCTTGGCTACTTAAAAAATGCTCAAAGTTATGCAGCAAACCAACCTTCTAGCAGCACGTTATACAGTAATCATGTGGTCATTTGTGGATTTTCTCGTGTGGGACAAACTATTGCGCGGTTTTTAAAACCAGAAGCCATCGAGTACGTTGCGGTTGAATGTAACCCTGTATTGGTTCAAGAAACCAAAGCAGTAGGTGAGCCTGTTATTTTTGGCCATGTTAAGCAAAAAGACATTTTACGTTCAGCGGGAGTCGAGCGTGCGCGACTGGTTATAATTACCTTTACTGATTTTGAGCAGACGCAAATTGTTGTAGATGCAATTAAGCAAATAGCCCCAGAGGTTAAAATCTTGGTGCGTATGCGGGATGACTCCCAGCTCGAGTTATTACAAGACTTAGGGGTGACAGAAGTTGTCCCAGAAACACTTGAGGCCAGTCTGATGTTGGTTTCGCATGTTTTATATATGTCAGGTGTTCCTATGACACGTATAGTACGGCGTGTGAGCAAAGAAAGGCGTAACAGATACAAGTTTTTACACGGTTTTTTTGCCGGCGATAAATTTACCAATGATAATATAAACGCAGAGCGTTTGGAGTATTTGCATGTAATTGCATTGCCACAGGAGGCATACGCTGTAGCTAAAAGTATCGGGGAGTTAAACCTCGAAAAACGACGAGTATCAGTCAGAGCGTTGCGTCGTCAAGATCGAGAAATTGAAATGCCTTCACAACAAACCACCTTACTCAGCGGCGATATTCTTGTATTACAAGGCAAACCAAGGCGAGTAGAGCGCGTTGAACGTTACTTAATTGATGGCAGTGAATAGTGATGACATTTACTGAGAGCCCACACTTGCCCCTAATCTAACTCTAAAAACTCGCGGATCTGAGGTAACTTTTCAAGGCCATCTTTATAGCCAATACCGATTAAATGTTGGGTGTAGCGTTTTTCGAATAATAAGTAGCTGGTTAAGCTTGATTGAGAGCGCTTTTTAACACCAATCATACGCAACAGTATTTTAATAGGTAACGGCATATCATCATAATATTGCGCAGCAATTGCGTTAAAATTTTCAGATGGGTTTATCACACAGGTATCAATTTGCTTGAGTTCTTGGTGTTTTTCTCGCCCAGGCATTAGTCCAAGTGTTCTGTTAATACGCTCAAGGCGTTCTAAATCTGACTGCAATGTATCCGTAAATACGCTATCAAGTAAATGCCCTGCAATAGATGATAAACCTGGGAAATGAGGTAAATACCCAGGAGGGTGTGATTCTTTTGGTTGATCTACACCAATTATAAAAATTTTCTTTGCGCCAAGGTGTACACATGGGCTCAACGGAGATAGTTGGTGAATTGAGCCATCGCCAAAGTAATGGTTATGCACATTCACACTTGGAAAAACCATTGGGATCGCACTTGAGGCCATTAAATGATCCACGTTTATGCGTGTAGCTTGTCCCACTCGCTTAGCACGTTGCCATGGTGATTGAGTCTTGGATTGAAAAAATGCAACAGAATCACCCGTAGTATAACTCGACGCCGTAATTGATAGCGCATCCAAATAGTTTCGATGCAAATTGCGTTCGATACTTGAGAGGTCCAGCACCTCACTCAGCAAGTCTCGCAAAGGTCGATTATTTAATAGGCTCGCTGGTGGGTGATTAATATGCTCAGATTGAAAACTTGTAAGCATGTTACGGGTTATATGACCAAACACACTTAAAAAGTCGCTCTTATAGACTGTTGAAGTTGAAAAGTTTTTCCAAACATATTCTAATTTGCGTACAGCAAGGTGCGCACACGAAGCGTAACATGCCAAGGCGGCTGAATTTATCGCGCCTGCAGAGGTACCATTAATAATAGTAAAAGGCAGGGGGGCTGTTCGCGGCATACTATGAGCAAGTGCTTTCAATACACCAACTTGGTAAGCTGCGCGTGCTCCGCCCCCTGTTAAAAGTAAGGCTATTTTGGGTTTATTTTTATCGACTTGTTTTATTCTCATAGTTGCAATTAAACTGTTGACCGTCTTTACTTTATTTATTAACTGTAAGTCTTTAAGCTAGAACAATCAAAGGATACCTGAGTAAGATAACTTTTTTATCGCTTGGTTTGGAATTTCACGCACTTAGGAGACTCTAAGTGTTTGAATTATGCATTTTAATTTTTATGGAGTTCGTATGTCAGATCAATCATCGCAACCAGATGTCGAAAAACGTCCACCCAATAACAATTTGCTGTTTGCAATTGTGATACTTATTGTTATTGCATGTGCGGCTGCATTTGTATTACTTAGCTCAGAAGAGCAGCCAGAGCCTGTGGTTGAGCAAGCTCCTGTAGAGCAACCAATCCAAGAATATAAAGCCCCAGAGCCAAAAGTGACAGAGCCTGAGCCTGAAGCTTTACCAGAGCCTGAGGTTGTTAACCGCCCACCAAGTAGAGATGTAGAGCCAACACCTGAAGTAAAGCCATTACCGAGTCTTAATGACAGTGATGAAGTTGTGGTTGCAAATATTGACGAATATCTTAGCGATCAAGTGATGGGTTTAATGATCACTGATGATGTTATTCGCCGTGGTGTGGTATTTATCGATAACTTAGCAAAAGGCAAAGTGGCTGTAAAACATGCACCTGTTGAACGCCCGCAAGAGAGCTTTAGTGTTATTGAAGGCGATATTCTTACGATTGACCCTAATAGCTATGAACGCTACACCCCTTATGTAAAAATATTCACAAGCATGAGTGCTGCGCAAATTGTACGTTTTTATGACGAATATAAGCCACTTATAAGTGATGCTTATAGTGAAATTGGCTATCAAGGTGATGAGTTTACACAAACACTCGATGAGGCGATTGAACTATTACTTGATACACCTGAGCCAAAAGGGGATATGCCCTTACTTAGAGATTCGGTTACTTATCAATATGCATATTCAGAATGGGAGCGCCTACCTGCTGCACAAAAACAGCTGTTACGCATGGGCCCAGAAAATATGAAAAAGGTAAAAGCCGTATTACGTAATGTTCAGAAAGAGCTAGCGAAGTAATTTTGTATAAAAAATAGTGTGATTGTGTGTTTAACATGCAATCGCACTTTCTTTTTTGATTTCCCCTTGAATAACAGTTCAAAAGTAGAGATAATCCTTCCCGCGCCAAACAAGGCCCTCAATGGTAGTCTTATTGGTCCTCTCGCAACACTAGCAGGCGAACCTGGTCAGGCCCGGAAGGGAGCAGCCACAGTTTGTGACGTGTGTGCCGAGATGTGGCTGGTAAGACTGCCACCCAAATTCCTCATGTTTTTGTTGTTTGAAGTATAAGTTGACATATTTGTACTAAAAGATGGCATAAATTGGAAGTATAAGGTGGCATAGTCTAGTATTTAACCAAATGGTTAGATGGTTGACTCACATGTACAGAAGAAAACTTAAACACTCCCGTTTTAAAAACTTCCATAAATTTGTTACTAAAAAATAAATCTACTTGTTTATTAGATCAAGATGTGGGGTATTTTTTGTTATCACAGATAATTTTATCCTTATCATCTAAGCCATAAAGTTTTTCGCTATTGCTCAGTTTTTCAAAATACTTAGAAAAACCCTGCTCTAAATTAGAGTTTATAGCTTCGTCAAAATTATTCATAAATGCAACTTGTTCAGTGGCGCTAAGGCCATCTACTGAAAGCCGACCATTTAATGCAGCTTTTACATTTTCGCTATCGAAACTCGCCGATTTATCAGTGGTGTTGCTGGTTTTTATTATTTTAGCCATATTAAACTCCCAAAATATAAAAGCTGATGTTATCTAATCATAACTTAATTCTAAAAATTAGCTGCTGTAATTATTTTAGACTTGATTAGTAAACGCTTGCTAGCCAGTGCTTTGACGGGTAGATTGATAATCAAGTAGCTATTTAAATGGAATTAATAAGTTAGTTTATGTCTACAGTCTCTAAAGTATTTTTACCTGACGAGTGTAAAAGCTATACCTCCAATGAGGTTCTGTCTTTAGATGAAGCAGGTTTGTTTAAGCTTAGGCGCTTTAGTAGGGTTGAAGAGTTTTTAAAGGAAATAAACCCTAATGGATATTATTTTTGTCTAAAAATATCTAGTTTAGCGTATAGGTTCTATATTATTGAGCAAAAGTGAAATAAGAAATGACTCAAAGGAAGTGGGGAAATAAATGTTAAAATATGCTTTTTTACTGGTGTTACTTTGTAACTTAGTTGCCTGTGGAGGTGGGGGGGATGATAATACTTCGAATTCACTACAAGTTAACAAGGCCCCTTCAGTGAATGCAGGTGATGACCAAACAGCTGTAGAAGGAAGTGAAGTTAGCCTTGAAGGTGAAGCATCAGATAGTGATGGAAGCATAGCTTCCTATGAGTGGCTCCAACTATCATCAGACGATATTGTTACTATTAATAACGCAGATAAAGCAAAAGCTTCATTTGATGCTCCAGATGTAGAGGAAGAAGTTGAAATTACTTTTCAACTAACAGTAACCGACGATGATGGTGCTCAAGGTATTGACTCTACAACAATTAAAATTCAACCTACTCCCCCGACTAACACGCCTCCTTCCGTGAATGCAGGTGATGACCAAACAGTTGTAGAAGGAAGTGAAGTTAGCCTTGAAGGTGAAGCATCAGATAGTGATGGAAGCATAGTTTCCTATGAGTGGCTCCAACTATCATCAGACGATATTGTTACTATTAATAACGCAGATAAAGCAAAAGCTTCATTTGATGCTCCAGATGTAGAGGAAGAAGTTGAAATTACTTTTCAACTAACAGTAACCGACGATGATGGTGCTCAAGGTATTGACTCTACAATAATTAAAATTCAACCTACTCCCCCGATTAACACGCCTCCTTCCGTGAATGCAGGTAATGACCAAACAGTTGTAGAAGGGAGTGAAGTCAGCCTTGAAGGTGAAGCATCAGATAGTGATGGCCGCATAGTTTCCTATGAGTGGCTCCAACTACCATCAGACGGTATTGATATTGTTACTATTAATCACTCAGATAAAGCAAAAGCTTCATTTGATGCTCCAGAGACTAATTATGAGCATGAACTAGTTTTACAGCTAACAGTTACAGATAATGATGGGTTACACAGTGAAGATACTATTAGGGTGATTGTAGTTCCGACTCCTGCAGATGTTCTCTCAAAATTAATGTGGCCAATTGAATGCGAACCAGAAATAGATTGTGGTATCGGTCATGCAGATATAGATGGAGATGGAGTATCATTTAACTGCGAATCACCTAGCTACCAAGGACACGAAGGTATGGATATACATTTAATTGATAAACCCAACATGACAAAGTGGGAGCAGATGGATAATGGGGTAAGTGTATTAGCCGCACAGGAAGGGGTAGTGCTATGGGCTTTTGATCATGAAAATGCTTTTGATAAATGTACTGAAAATAGCGAGGTCGCTGAATGTAATGCTCCTTCTGAACCACGAGGCCCTAACGTTTCGAGTGGGTACGCAGTTTGTACTGATTTTGGGAATTATTGTGCAGGTGGTATTGATCAGTGTTATTGGTGTTTTGATGGAAAAAATGTTGTCGTAATTAAGCATGAAGGTGAGGTTTTTGCTACTCGTTATGACCATCTAAAAAGTGGATCTGTTTTGGTAGAAAAAGGGGATTTTGTTTCCAGAGGGCAAAAAATAGCAGAAGTTGGAAGTGCTGGCCGTTCAACCGAGCCGCATCTGCATTTTGAAGTATGGGAAACAGATTATTACTCACTTGGAGAGCCATTTGCTGGTATATGTGGGCCTAACTTCGAAAATACTCTATGGAACGCTAATAAATTTCCTTGGTTTGTTAAATAGTATTATTTCTAAAAATGTAAACTCGTGTATCTAGAACAATTAACTTCGACGAAAACTCAGTAGGAAGATTGGATTGTGTTTCGCCTTTACCATCTTTTTTGAATGGTTATATATGATACATAGCAGCCTACTAAAGTAAGCTGTATTCGTATGGGGTTAGCTTTTTAAAGTGTGCGTTAGGTAACTTTATGCCATTATATGCTTCAATATTATGCCAAGTTACACTTCACTTGCGCCGCCGCGAGTCAATAAAGCCAAGTTGACATATTTGTACTTAAAGATTGCTTAAAATTGAAGTGTAAAGTGGCATAGTCTAGTTTTAAACCAAGTGGTCAGATGGTTGACTCATATGTACAGAAGAAAACTCAAACACTCCCGTGTTAAAAACCTGCGTAAATTTGCTAGCCAAAAAAATAAATCTACCTGTTTAGCATTGATGCCGCTTTATTGCCTTTTAATGGGGAATAACCACGCCATATAAGCGCTGCCTTGCCTAAATACCAAATAGACTGCTGCAAACTTAACCTTAAAAGGTAAACAGACCCTAGCTTATAACTTCGCATATTTAATAGTCTCTTGATGTTTAAGAAACGTGGACATTTACATTGACCTTCTGTAAAAATGACCTAAATTTAAATGGGTAACGTGTTAAAAAATAGGTTTGTTTATTCGTTTTACTTGCACAGTAACCTATTGTTTTGATAATAGTAGATGGAGCTATAAATGGAACGGCAATGTAAAATACTAATAATAGATGATGAACCTATAAACACTGTATTGTTAGAAGAGGCATTAGCTTTAGCGGGTGTAATACACGCTTGCAATAACAGCGAAAAGGCACTCGAACTAATTAAGGATATTGAGCCTGATATACTTTTACTTGATTTAGAGATGCCGGTGGTAAGTGGCTTCGATATATTACGGCTGATCAAAGAGTTGCCCAAATTTTGTGATATACGTACTATTGTTATTACTTCGCATAGCGACCCTGCAATTGAAGAAGAAGCATTGTCACTAGGCGCAATAGACTTTATTTCTAAACCTTTAAATTTGACATTATGTCGAATGAGGGTTGAAAATCACATTAATCTGTTAGTGCAAAATAAAGCTATTCGCGCTACAAAAGCTGCACTCGCAGCAGAAAAAGAACAATTAAGGATTACGATTGACTCGATTGCTGATGGTGTTATTTCAACGGATGAGAACGCCTGTATTACCTACTTGAACCCTGTTGCACAACGTTTAACGGGTTGGTCTCAAATATCAGCGAAAGGTCGTCATATTGAAGATGTGATGGTACTTCAAGATGCAACCACAAAGAATAAATCCATAAACCCTCTCACAGTAGCCCTTAGAGAAAATAGAACTGTTGCAATGGCAATAAATACCCAACTTGTGAGCAAGCAAGGAATTGAGCACCGTGTTGAGGATAGTGCAGCCCCAATACTGGATAAAAATAATAAACAGTGTGGTGCAGTAATGGTGTTTCAGGATGTCAGCGAAACTTTAGCAATGTCGGTACAAATGACATATTTGTCACACCATGATCAGCTAACCGCTTTGCCTAATCGTGTGTTACTTCATGATCGTTTAACACAGAGCATGGCAAGGGCAAACTTTAATAAAAGTAAAGTTAGTTTATTATTATTGGATCTCGATAAGTTTAAATACATTAATGATGCGATGGGTCACCATGTAGGTGATGAAATTATTGCCCACATTGGGCACAGCTTAGATAAATTTACCTGCAACGACATTACCGTAGCCAGAGTCGGTGGAGATGAGTTTGCATTAGTTGTTCCGCACGGTATACATATTACGAGTATAGAAGCATTAATAAGCCAAGTATTAGAGGTAATAGGTAAGCCCTTTAGAGTTGCAGGGGAAGAACACGTTCTCTCAGCCAGCGTAGGGATCAGTGTTTTTCCAGATGATGCTAATAGCGTAGAAGAGATTCTTCGCCACGCTGATTCAGCTATGTATAAAGCAAAGCAAATTGCAGCAAATAGTTATTGTTACTTCAGCCATGACTTGCAAGAAGAAATGAATAAACGCTTAGAAGTGGGGAATTATTTACGCAAGGCACTTGAAACAAATGATTTGCAAGTTCACTACCAACCCAAATATGATTTGAAAACCGATGATATTATTGGTGCTGAAGCGTTAGTGAGGTTAAAAGGAGCTGATGATGAGTTTATTTCTCCGGTTCATTTTATTGAGTATGCTGAAGAGTCTGGGCTTATATATCTTTTAGGTGAGCAAGTACTTGAAAAAAGCTGTATCGCTGCAAAAAAATGGTTAGACAGCGGTTACCCCAAAAAAGTAGCAGTTAATGTTTCTGCTAAACAGTTTATGAGCACTACGTTAGTGGATACAGTGGCATCAATATTAGAAAAAACAAGTCTACCGAGTCGGTACCTAGAACTAGAAGTCACGGAGTCTGCCCTGATTGACAGCTATGACCAAACTATTACCCAATTAAAGTTAATTGCTGATATGGGCGTTTCACTCGCTTTGGACGATTTTGGAACTGGTTATTCGAGTCTTTCATATTTACGATTATTTCCACTTGATGTGCTTAAAATAGATCAATCATTTGTGCGCGATATGCTCAGTGATTCTCAGTCACTGGATATAGTTACCGCGATTGTAGATTTAGCGAATTCACTCAAGCTCGATATTGTGGCTGAGGGTATTGAGACTCCAGAGCAAAAAAGTAAACTGGAAGAGCTTGGATGTGCGATAGGGCAAGGCTTTTTAATGGGGAAACCAATGCCCTTTGATAAAATCACTCAACAACTATCGTCTTTACATAGCAGCAAAAATTAATGCCTTTAAATTTAAAGCCACTTTCACAATGTAGGGTACTAATCGTCGATGATGATGAAATTATTCGTGTCACGCTGGAGGCTGTTTTAGAGGAATACTTTAAAGTAGATACGTTAACTAATGGGCTAGAAATAGATGACTTTTGTCGATTAAGTAAACCTGATCTTATTATTCTTGATGTAAATTTGCCGCAAGTAAATGGCTTAGAAATATGTAAAAAATTAAGACAAAGTGCAGATTATGCGAATATCCCAATTATATTCATAACATCCAGCAGTGATGTTGATTCGCAAAATGCATGCTGGGAAGCGGGGGGGACTGACTTTATTAGCAAACCCGTCATAGCATCAACACTCATTCACCGTACTAGAAATCATATAGAAAATAAGCTTCGCTTAGAAAAACTGACCGAGTTAACATACAAAGACTCTCTTACCGGGCTCTACAATCGCCATTACTTAGAACAAGAAGTAGCGAATTCACTAAGGTTGTCTGATCGCGACAAAACGCCTTTTAGCATATTGATGATAGATATTGACTTTTTCAAGCTCTACAACGATAAGTATGGGCACCTCCAAGGTGACAAATGTATTAAGGAAATTGCAACAGTATTATTAAACGTAATTAAACGGCCGCAAGATATGGCCGTGCGCTTTGGTGGAGAAGAGTTTCTAGTGGTTTTGCCCGACACTGATTACGCAGGAATGAAACATATTAGTGAGCACATAATGTCGCAACTTTGTGATTTGAATATAGCGCACAGTGAATCAGTGTATGAGCATGTTACATTAAGCATAGGAGGAATAACTCGTTATCCACCATCAGCAATGAACTTACGGGCATTGATATCAGCAGCAGATGAGCATTTGTATGAGGCAAAGAGGTCCGGTCGTAATCGGTCTATACTTTATAAAAAAGTGTCAGATATGTAGTTATATTTACTAGACTTTTGTTTATTTAGGCTACACTTAACCTCATAGGAAAATTTATGGACGAACGATTATGAGTCACACTTCTAACCGAAGACACTTTCTTCGTACTATCGGTGCCGGAGCCGCGGTGTCGACCCTTGCTTTTAAAGCGCCATTCGTATTTGCAAAAAAAATGATCACACTCAGGGTTATGGGTACCCACGTTACGTTGCAAGAAGAACTTCGCCAGCGAGCAATGCGCGAGTTGGGCATTAATATCGAGTTTATTCCTATGGGCAGTGCGGCTGTTTTGCAAAAAGCGGCAGCTGATCCTGATTCGTTTGATCTTTATGAACAATGGTCTGACTCAATTAATATTTTATGGCAAGCGGGGGCCATTCAGCCAATAGAAACAGAGCGGCTTGTTTATTGGGATGAGGTGAATGATTTAACAAAAACAGGAAAAATTAACCCTACCGCTAAATTAGGTGCAGGCGATGCCCCCAATAAAATTCTTTATGTGCAAAATGATGACTCTTTAGGAAGTACGCCTTCAAAACAAATAAGTTTTATGCCTTATGTCCATAATGTGGATTCGTTTGGCTACAACACACGCTTTATTGAGCAGGGAACACCTTACGATTCAGAGTCATGGGCATGGTTATTAGATGATGCAAACAAAGGCAAAGTTGGATTGATCAATGCACCAACAATCGGCATATTTGATGCTGCACTGGCTGTGCAAGCAAAGGGACTAATGACGTTTAAAGACATCGGTAATATGACCATTACAGAATTAGATAAGCTGTTTGAAATTCTATTGTCTAAAAAAAGACAGGGCCACTTTTCAGGCTTTTGGACATCAGTACCACAATCAGTCGATTTTATGAAAACAGGTCGAGTTAACATTCAGAGTATGTTTTCGCCAGGCGTCAGTGCTTGCAGGGGGCAAGGGATCCCTGTTGTGTTTGCCTCACCTAAAGAAGGATATAGAGCTTGGCATGGTGTCATGTGTTTATCGTCCAGTGTTACAGAGGAAGTGAAAGAAGCGGCATATAAATATATGAACTGGTGGCTGTCAGGTTACCCAGGGGCATTTATTGCACGCCAAGGCTATTACATATCAAACCCTGAACGGAGTCAGCCATTAATGTCGAAACCGGAGTGGGATTTTTGGTATGAAGGAAAAGAAGCTACCATCGATCTTAAAGGAACCGATGATAGGGTCTCTGTTTTAGCTGGGAATTTTCGCGATGGAGGCAGTTATCAAAAGCGTTTTTCTAATGTTGCAGTGTGGAATACTGTGATGCAAAACTACGATTACAGTTTAGACAAATGGTATGAACTGTTGAACGCTTAAGGAGAGCTCGTGTTGCAATTAGTTTCACGATCTATTGCTGCCAAAATGGCGTTTGCGTTTGCACTGGTTTTTATTGTGTTGAGCATAAGCTATGTTGTAATGGATAGGCGCTTAAATACAATTCAAAGCTCAATGGATGGGGTTACTAATATAAGTAATCACGCCATTAGTATATTACGAATTAATAAAGATATTGTTGAAATGCAGCGAGATATTTCTGTATATGGTTCATCTGGCAGTAGCGCTGTATTTGCTAAAATAGAAGATAACTTTCAAAGTATTCAACAACGCTTAAAAAAGATAGAGAAGAATGACTATGGCCCGAACGAGCAGTTGTATATTGATAGCTTGTCTGAGCTGGTACTGAGGTACGGTGATAATTTAAATGTTTTAGTGAAACGGTATGATCAAAAAACGTTGTTAATGTCTGTGGAGTTACCTCGTATTTATTTTAATGCGATTGCTGATTTAAAAAAACTAGAGGCACAGGCTACAAATACAAATGCCAAGCTCGTTATATTGAATAGGATAAACACTTGGCATGCTTTACACAATGACGCACAGCTTTTTTTGACTAAAAAGGATTACTCAAAACGCCAAAGTGTCATGCGCTCCCTTAAGCAACTATCTACTTTTAAGATTTCTTCTATGTCAGCTCTAAGTACCCAGCTGGAATCAAATAAACAATTAGCAAAAAGTTATCAAAAGACATTTAATAAAAGTGTTCAGGCAAATCGCAACTACTTAAGCTTAGTAAATGTGGTAATGGCAGGGGATGCGATAGAATTTAGCACGTTAGCAGATGCACTCAGAGAGCAATTATTGCAACGTCTAAGTCAAATCAAAGAACTTGGTGAAACAACGATCGTTAGGTCTGAGCGTGTTTTGCAGCTGCTTGGTATTGGCATTATTTTTTATGTGATTATTTTGACCATGTTTTTTCATTTCCATATCGCTCATGCAATTAAACGACTTACAAAAAGTTTCCAATGTTTTCTTAATGGCGATTTATCTGAACCGATTAATGATCTATCACGTCATGATGAGCTAGGTGTATTAGCACAGGCGGCTAATCGTTTCAGAGTACTAAGCAAAGACTTAGAAAGTGCCAAACAAGCTGCAGAGCATACTTCTAAAGTCAAATCAGAATTTTTGGCAAATATGAGCCATGAAATCAGAACCCCAATGAACGGTATTCTGGGGATGGCTAGGCAATTAAGTAATACCACTTTGACGGATAAACAGGCCAGAATGCTCGAAATCATTCAATCATCTGGTAGCAGCTTACTTGTCATTATTAATGATATTTTAGATTTAAGTAAAATTGATGCAGAAAAAATAGTGCTAGAAAGTAAACCTATCAACTTGAATAAATTGTTAGATGAAATGAGGCATTTATTTAGTGATCAAGTCATGACCAAAAATGTAAGTTTATTTGTGTCATCTAACACTGAAGAAGAAAATACCATTTTTTTAGGGGATGAAACCCGGCTTAAACAGGTACTGATTAATTTAACAGGCAATGCAGTTAAGTTTACTGAAAGAGGGAGTGTTGCTCTAAATGTTAGTGTTCAGTTAGGCAATGAAGGCAGAGTTAAATTGCTTTTTGATGTTTCAGATACGGGCATCGGGATAGATAAAGAAAATATAGACACCTTGTTTGAGGCATTTTCCCAAGCAGATACATCTATTACACGCAGGTTTGGCGGCACGGGTCTAGGGCTTGCCATTACCAGTAAATTGCTAGGAATCATGCAAGCGCCTTTACAAGTTGAGAGTGAACTGGGTAAAGGCTCTCGGTTTTATTTTGAATTAAATACATATTTGGGTGAGGAGTTAGCTGCACCAGTAAATACATTTAAAGACAAAAGCCTTGAGCAAGAAATAGACTTTTCTCACTTACATGTTTTAGTTGTTGAAGATAACAAAATTAATCAAATTGTTATTGAGGCACTGTTGAATGAGCTTACTATCACTGCCATTACTCTCGCAGGAGACGGCAAGCAAGCAATTGAGCAGTGTGAATTATATGACTATGATCTTATTTTAATGGACATGCAAATGCCTGTTCTCGACGGGCCTCAGGCTACCAAGGAAATAAGAAAAATACCAAATTATTATGACACACCCATTATAGCTTTGACGGCGAATGTTTTAGCAAAAGACAAACAACAGTGTTTTGATGCTGGAATGAACGACTTTTTAGCTAAACCAATCGACTACGAATGCTTAAAAGCCATGTTATTGAGATGGTGTGCTCGTTTTAACAACAAAACGTAAAGAAGGAACAAAGATGGTTTTTCTAGCAAACAGAGAAAGGAGTTCAATAAAGTCAAAGCGTTTTTTTCGTTGGGGAACCGGTTTTGTTGTGGCTTTACTTTTAGTTGCAGTGTTGTTGTTTGAGTCACAAATAGAAAAAGACGTGATTTCTCAGGTGGATTATGAATTTACAGAAACGAGTCAACGTTTAGAGCAAATCGTTAACTCAACAATTTCGGGCGCAAAAGCGGATATTCGTTTTCTGCACGCGACTCCCCCAATATCGGGCATGCCTCGGGCTTTTTATAATGAAGGCGTTGACCCATATGATGGAACAACATATAAACAATGGAAAGAGCGCATAGAAACAATTTTTATCGGTTTTATAGAAAACAATTTAGCAATAGAGCAGCTCAGAATTATTGAGGTAACAGCCCAAGGAAATGAATTAGTTCGTGTTCAGCGAAGAGGGGCCGCAGTTGAAGCCGTACCTGACTTTTCTTTACAACCAAAAGGTGACGCGGCTTATTTTTTGCCAAGTTCGCAGCTGGCTAATGGTCAAATATATCTAGCTCCACTGTCGTTAAACCGAGAGTTTGGTGAGCTAACATTTCCATATAGGCCACAGTTACGTTTTGTACTGCCAATCTATAGTGAGCAAGGTAAGCGTTTTGCCTTCTTAATTATGAATTTAAATGCCAATGCACTTATCGAAAGCTTAAAGCAAGCGCTATTTAATAACTCACAATTAATTATAAGTGATTCAAAAGGCAACTTTATATACCATCCTATTGAAAAATATCGTTTTTCGAGGGATTTGGCGCCCAATATAACCTGGCAGAATGTTTACTCTCAACCGCCAGAATATTTGAATTTGTATCCTTTAAGTGAAAAAGACGACAAGGGTGAGCAATACTATGTAAAGTCAAAAAAAGTGCAAACTAGAACAAGTACAAAATACAATTATATAGACATTAGTTTACTTACTTCGAAGAAACATGTTGATAGCTTAATAAATCAAAAACGACTTTCAACATACAGCTTCCTGCTAATTATTGTGACTTTCATGTCAATCTTACTTTATATTTTTTATCGCAATGCGATAAGAAGTCAAATGTTAGCTGATGCAAGGAAAGAGTCATCTGCAATTGTGGATGGTTCAATTGATGCCATTATTGGTTTAAATTTATCAGGGCAATTAACTAGCCTGAATTTTACCGCAGAGCGGTTGTTATCTATTTCTAGAGGAACATCAATAGGTCGAGATAGTTCTGAGATAGCACTATTAGATAAGTTGCCGATTGATAGCTATATTAATGATTTAAAAAATAATAAACCACAAATTAAAGATGAGCGAGCGGTCGAAATTTTTGCTAAAGCGTACCATTTTGCTATTGCAGTGAGCCCGGTTTTTACTGAAGAGCACCAGCTAAGTGGCCTTGCATTAATAGTGAGAGATATTAGTAAAGAGAAAGAAGCGGACATTAAAGTTAAGCGGTTAAATTCTGAATTAGAAGCAAAAGTTAGAAAAAGAACACATGCACTGGCTCATGCTAAAGACCAAGCTGTTAAAAATAGTGATGTTAAAAGTGCATTTATATCTAATATAAGCCATGAATTGAAAACATCACTAAATTATGTAACTAGAACTTTAAGTATATTGCAGCAAGAAGAGTTACCGGAGAAATCGCAAAACTTGTTAACCACAACGGATCAGAGTATTGCAAACCTAAACCTTTTAATTCACGATATTTTAGACTTATCAAAGATTGAATCAGGGCAGTTAGAATTTAATTTAATTGCGTTTAATCCACAAACATTGATAGAGCGACTAGTTGAAACATCTGCTGTTAGTGCCTTTGATAAAGGTCTTGATGTTTATTTAGATACCAGAAACTTAAGGTGTAAAAGTGCAAGTGCGGATACATTGAGGCTTGCACAAATCGTAAATAACTTAATAAGTAATGCAATAAAATTTACAGACCAAGGTTTTGTAAAAGTAAGCGCTAGTTCAGAAGATGTTAATGACAAACAAATAAAATTAACGGTGTGCATTGAAGACTCAGGAGTTGGCCTTGACAGACACAGCCTCAATAGCCTTTCAAAGCTTTTTAATCAAGCTGATAACTCAATAGAAGCAGCCAGCATAGGTACTGGGGTCGGTTTGTCGATTTGTAAACAGCTCTGCCAAATGATGGGAGGAGACATAGAGGTTAGTTCAACCTTGAATAAAGGCAGTGTATTTAGCTTTCATGTCTATATTGAGGGTCAAAGTCAGCACTCATCGCAAGACAAAAAGGCCTACGAATCGACAAATACGCTGGTGGTGAATAATAATAAACATTCAAGAGAGTTTATTGGTGAACTAATTGAAAGTGAAGGTGGCCATGCAGAGCTTTTGCAATGTAACGAACTGGATCGGGCTAAACGTAATCACTATGATCTCGTGTTTTTGGATATGAGAGATGATAGCACAAATCAATTAAGCTCAATTATAGAACAACTAACGCTGAAGATCCCTGATATAAAAATTGCATTATTGTATAAACCAAGTGAACCAATACCTAAAGCGATTAAAGCCAAAGTTATCGCAATAAGCAAACCTTTAACCTACAGAAACTTACTTAAAGCGATTGGTTATTCGCAACCAATGGACAAAGAACCTCACGATGCGGCAAGTGGGCCTAATGAGATATCACAGAATGTGATCCAACAAATAGATGGTTGTAGCATTTTAATTGTTGACGATAATGCTATAAATATAGATGTTGCTTGTGGAGTACTTGAAGGGTTGCCGCTAATTATAAAAACAGCAGAAAATGGTGTGGAGGCTCTTGAAGCGCTTAAAGCAAGCGAATCAACAGAACACCCAATTAGTTGTATTTTGATAGATTGTGAAATGCCAATACTTGATGGCTACCAAACATGCCTTAAGATTCGCTCTGGTCAAGCAGGTACATTATTTAAGGAAATACCTATTATAGCAATGACAGCTAATGCTTCGATTGATGAAAAGGGAAAGTGCTTATCTGCGGGTATGAATGACTATGTAAGTAAGCCTTTTAAAACGCAAGTGCTACAAGATACACTTATAAAATGGATTCTATCTAATTATGAAAACGATGCACAATTAAGTGTTCAAACAGAGTCTGAGGCTAGTGAGTTATGGGATAGAGAAGCGACCCTTGCAAGGCTTTTAAATAAAGAAGTGTTGCTGAATAAAATTTGCAATATGTTTATAGTGACAGCGCCTGAAAAGTTCGTAGACCTCAAGAAGTTTATCAGTGATAAAAACTATGAAGAGGTTCGCCTGTGTGCTCATTCCCTCAAGGGGCTATCTGGTGAAGTAGGGGCGAAAAGCTTAAGACAACATTTTGCAGAAATAGAAGTACAAGCTAAAGATAAGCAATTGAACGTTGATAAGCAGTTGGAACTTATTGAAGAGCAATTACCAAAACTGATAGCTCAAATGGGTCAATATTTATAAATATTTTAACAGTAATAGTTTAACTTTTGTTAAGGGAGCTTTTAAATGCGCGAGAAGAGTTTTAAACATGGATGATGCAATTAGGGAACGTATAATTCGCGTTTGTGATAAAAAAATAGATGCAAAAGGGTACAATGTTGGCTTGTCTTTTTATGCCTTCTTTGCCAATAAAAACAATGAACCAGAGTTATTAATGCAAGTTGCTACTTGGTGGATTGAAACGCATCAATTAGATCACTTCGTTAAAGCGCAGAAAATTAAAGATATGATGATCCAGCGACTATAATCGAAATTACATAGAGAATACAGCCAAGTCACTTCAAGGTAAGAGCGTCGTTGGAATTAAAAGTGATTTAGGCAAGGCATAGATTGCAAATAATAGTGGTTTTATTGTTAGAATCAATACGCAGTATAATCCGCTTTTAAACTAACCCGTAGGGCGTTTACAGGCACTTACTATCAGTGTTGTTACATCTCAAAAGGGACTGCCCTTGTTGCAAAGTAACGCCTTGATATTGAACCTTTGTGCGACACTAAATTTTTATTTTGAGGTGACTTGGGTATAGAGGAGCAGATGATTGCTCCAGGCGCTTTGTATTGCTCAACCGTTAAGGTACTTTTTAAGCATTCATGTGGCATTTTTTATATTTTTTGCCGCTGCCACATGGGCAAGTATCGTTCCGGCCAATATGCGTTTCAGTGGTTGGAAATATTTCTCCATCCAAATATTTCCAGACATTTTCTTCTTTTATAAATCGCGATTTTTCATGTAGCTTGCAAAATAGGTCTTTATAAAAATAGCTCGCACAAAACTCTACTATGCCGTTATATTCATTGTGATCAGACATCACGATCTCAAGATTAATAAACCGAGAACTAATTGCAAATTCAGCAATGTCATTAAGTGGATTTTCTTGTTGCTTTTCATTTGCATAGGTTTGGTATATGTACTCAGCATTTTTAATGGCATAAGCAGTATAGCGAGATCGCATAAGTTGTTCAGGCGTTGTTGCATAAGCTGTACCCAAGTGCAATTTTTCACAGCATTGGGCATAACTCTTTTTACTATTACATAAACACGGAAGGTCTGAGAGTGAGGCCATGTTATTTACCCAGTCTAAAATGGGTAGCATAACAGTTTATTGCGACAACGCTAACTCTTCTGATGACTCATTGTTTGTAAAGCAATATAGCTTGGCTGAAGCATGTTCTAAGTTAAGTGATAAATCAGCCAACTGATTGCCTTTTACGATATCTGTCCAAGTTATCACAGCTGCAAAGTTACCGTTATGAAGAGCAGAGTTAAGCACATACTCCAAATTCACCAAGTGTTTTTGCCTGATCACAAGCAGTTTAGATGTGTCGATTGAGCATGAATCTAATAATGCTTTACTCGGCACGTGGTCGGGTGCAATTAATAGTGTCCATGCATTTTGACTATTGTAATGATGAAGCACTTTCAATAATTCGAAGGTTGCTGAAATTTCGTCTTCAATCTGGATTACATTGACAGATGAACTGAGGTTATCTTGTTGGTAGCTTTTAACAGTTCTTAAGGTAATTGGCTGTAACATAACGGTCACTCACTGGTTGTTTATACAGTATTTGTATACAGTAGTTTATACAGTTGTTGTGTGCAAGCATTATTTGTTATTTTTTGAACGATTGTTAGCTTTAAATTACCTACTTTCTAAAATTAAAATTTTAAATTGTTTAAAAACAGTGGTTTATGTTTCTGTTGAAATTAGCCTGTTCGCTGGAGCCGATTAGGGAGTAGAGGGGATCAAATGATTAAACTGCTGTTGATGTATTTGCTCATACAGTGTTGCGGCATAACATTTAGCATCTTGATAGCGTTTAGTTGATAAATGCTTTCTTAAATCAGCTAATGCGGTAGTGGCTGGTTCATAACCTTGGCTACTTGCGAGACTGAGCCATACAGCGCCATGGAATACGCTTTGCGGTACGCCTTGGCCTTTTATGAAGAACAAGCCTAAATAAAACTGTGCACGTTGGTTACCTGCCATAGCGGCCAGTCTCATCCATTTTGCTGCAAGCGGAGGTTGATCGTTTTTTAAATAATACAGTGCTTTTGTAACTACATTGTCAGGCGTTTCAGTATTGCCTTCATTGTGCTCTGTTTTACTCGGTTGAGTAATAAACGCCAATACATTATCTAATTGCTGCTCAAGGTCAAGTCCACTTGGAGATGTATCTGTCATAATACCACGCATATTATTGTTTTCATTCACAGCCTAAGTTTAGTCTAATCAAAGGTAATTTGTCCTGTTATTCCATAAATCTATGGTAAAATTACGCAATTATTCACTCGTTTAATGAAAAAATACTTATGCTTGAAGCCATTTTTAAAATAAGAGCGCAAAATTCATCCATTCGGCGCGAATGTATTGCCGGTGTAACTACCTTTATCACCATGGTGTATATTGTTTTTGTGAACCCCGCTATGCTTGCTGAAGCTGGAATGGATCAAGGCGCGGCGTTTGTTGCGACCTGTATCGCTGCAGCGATAGGGTGTTTTATTATGGGGTTTTGGGCAAATTACCCATTAGCATTAGCACCAGGAATGGGGTTAAATGCATTTTTTACCTATGGAGTCGTTTTAGGTATGGGGTATACATGGCAAGCTGCGCTTGGTGCGGTGTTTATGTCGGGGTGTATCTTTTTACTATTGAGTTTGTTTAAGGTCAGAGAGTGGATTATTAATGCGATTCCGTTGGTGCTCAAACAAGCTATTGCGACGGGAATTGGTGCATTTTTAGCGCTTATTGCACTAAAAAATGCAGGAATTATTGTTGCAAGCCCGGCGACATTTGTTCAATTAGGTGATATCACCGAAGCAGGACCTTTACTCGCAATTTTTAGTTTTTTCATCATAGCAGCGTTGCTTTATAGAGACTTTAAAAGTGGTGTGCTGATTAGCATATTAGCAGTGACTTTAATTGCGCTTGGCTTTGGCTTAGTTGAGTATCAAGGTGTTGTGTCAATGCCGCCTTCGATTGTTCCTACCTTTATGCAATTAGACTTCGCAGCTGCACTTGAACTATCGATGTTGAGCGTGATATTTGCATTTTTGTTTGTTGATTTATTCGATACCTCGGGCACGTTAGTTGCGGTGACTCAAAAAGCAGGGCTTGCAGATGAGAAAGGAAATATGCCCCGCCTTGGTCGTGCATTGAGTGCTGATAGTACGGCAACGATAGCTGGCTCTATGTTAGGCACCTCAACAACAACGTCTTATATTGAATCTGTGGCAGGTGTGTCTGTAGGAGGGCGCACAGGTCTTACGGCAGTTGTAGTTGGTATCTGTTTTTTATTGATGATGTTTTTTGCACCACTTGCACAAATGGTCCCCGCATACGCTACTGCAGGCGCTATTTTATATGTAGCAGTGTTGATGTTACAAAACCTTAAGCTTGTGAACTGGGATGATATGACAGATGCTATACCTGTCAGTGTTGTTTTACTGATGACGCCGCTTACTTTTTCAATTGCTCATGGTATTGCTCTGGGCTTTATTTCTTATACTGCGGTGAAAGTGCTTTGCGGTAAACGTGATGAAGTTAGTGTCAGTGTGTGGATTTTAACGGTGATGTTTGTAATTAAGTTTGCGTTTTTATCGTAGCCTGTAAACAAAGAAAAAGTGGGTTACCACTTTTTCTTTGGTGCAAATAAGACATCTAAATCGTCTTGCTCTTCCTCAGTTTTCTTTTTCAGTGCTGTTGCATTAGAAGCTTTTAGTTCAGTACTTATGGCTTCTAAATACCCCTCAAGTTCTTGCCTTTTGTTATTAACATAATCATCAGAGTAAGGAACTGCGGAGATAGTTGCGTATGCTTTTTCAAAATATTGCCGAGCTGAACCAACCATATTAGCTGAACGAGCAGATAAACCGCGTTTAATCTGACTCTCTATGTTTATTTTTAATTGTAGCTTCTCCATTCGTTTGTCTTCAGCAACAAATGTTTGGCTATCCACTTTACCTTTCCCGTGCTCAGAGCGTAAAAGGGCTCTTAACTTCTTTATACCTTGAATAAGCGCAATGAGTTGTTTGTCGTTATCAGGTAATGCCAGATTTTCAGATTCATTTGAATCAACTTGATTGGACAATCGCGTTTTGGACTCATTCAAACGGTTTTTAAGTTCTTTTGAAGAGGGGGATAACTGAACCATCTCAGTAAGCGCATCATAAATACGACGTTGAATTACACGCAGCACCCCTTCAGACATAGGAATGTTAGCACTGTTGAGAAGTACGTCTTCAGATTCTTCTATGATCTTTTTTTGTTTTGTGAGCTCTTTGCGACGCTCTGTTTCTTGTTTCTCTTTATGTTGTTGTACGGCACTCACCCATAAGGCAATGACGATTAGTGCAACTATCAACACAATAATAATAGAAACGATCATGGTTCAGGTCTCTGGTTTCAAAGCTAATAATTTTTATCTTACCTCAATTATATGCTAAGGGGGTAGTTTTGCGCGGGATATCGAAAAGAAAAAGTGTTTTCATATACCCAAGCCACCTCAAGATGCGAGTTTTCAGTTGGAATTAAAAGCGATTTAGGCAAGGCATTGATTGCAAGTAATAGTGGTTCTATTGTTAAAATCAATAACGCAGTATAAATCGCTTTTAAACCAACCCGCTGGGCGTTTCGCAGTAGCTTACTCTCATCGTTGTTACTTCTTAAAAGGGATGACCATTCTTGCAAAGTAACGCCTTGATATTAAGCCCCTGTGAAACGCTGAATTCTGCATATTGAGGTGGTTTGGGTTTAACTACAAATTAGATTTGATTAAGGGTTGGCGCTTATCTAATCAAAAGATGGCTACCTCATAGCGGACGTTTGTGCTAGCCTAGTACGATAAACGTTATAAATAACCTGCAGTTTAGCCTGTTAATTTCGACTTTTAAGAAAAAACACTTGGCTTGGCATGCATCTACATTTATAAATAAGCAGTATAACTACACTAAAAATGCAGCCATGAAACTACAACAACTCAGATACATCGTCGAAGTCCAAAACCATAAACTGAATGTGTCAGCGACAGCTGAAAGCTTATTCACTTCCCAACCAGGTATCTCTAAGCAAGTTCGCATGCTAGAAGATGAGCTGGGTGTACAAATTTTTGGTCGAAGCGGTAAGCATTTAACGCACGTTACCAGTGCAGGTAATGAAATCATTAATATTTCTCGCGAAATTCTTTCTAAAGTAGAAGGTATTAAAGCGGTTGCGAATGAGCATACGCTTCCTGACCAAGGTAAATTGAACATCGCAACAACACATACCCAAGCTCGTTATGCGTTGCCCAGTGTTATTCAAGGTTTTATGAAAAAGTACCCTGCGGTTTCATTACATATGCACCAAGGTACGCCGCAGCAGATTTCAGATGCGGCAGCCCGTGGCGATGCTGACTTTGCTATCGCAACCGAGGCGCTCCACTTATACTCTGATTTAGTGATGTTGCCTTGTTATCATTGGAACCGCAGTATCGTGGTTGCGAAAGATCATCCGCTTGCACAAAAAGCAAACTCGTTGACTGTTGCTGATATTGCACAATTTCCATTGATCACTTATGTTTTTGGTTTTACTGGCCGTTCAGAACTTGATAAAGCGTTTAATGCTCAAGGGTTAGAACCGCATATTGTATTTACTGCAACAGATGCCGATGTAATCAAAACGTATGTTCGTTTAGGGCTTGGTGTTGGGGTTGTTGCCTCAATGGCAATAGACGAAATCACTGATACAGACTTAGTATGCATCGATGCTAGTCATTTGTTTGAAGCGAGCACCACTAAAATAGGTTTTAGAAAAGGCAGTTTCTTACGCAGTTATATGTATGACTTTATTGAGCGCTTTGCTCCGCATTTAACAAAAGAGCGAGTAGAGCGAGCGAGTTTGTTACGCAATCAAGAAGATGTAGATAAACTATTTGCAGATATTGAGTTACCTGTAAAGTAACGCACTTATTGTAATAAAAAAGCCGCAACTTGCGGCTTTTTTATGGCTAAAATTTAACACTCGATAATATTTACAGCTAATCCGCCGCGAGCAGTTTCTTTGTATTTGGTTTTCATGTCATTACCGGTATCAAGCATGGTTTTGATCACTTTATCCAAAGAGACTTTTTGTTCGCCACTACCACGAATTGCAAGGCGTGAAGCATTAATGGCTTTAATCGCCCCCATAGCATTGCGCTCAATACACGGAACTTGAACAAGTCCGCCTACTGGGTCACAGGTTAAACCTAGGTTATGCTCCATGCCAATTTCGGCCGCGTTTTCAACATGAACGACATTACCACCTACAATTTCTGTTAATGCGCCGGCGGCCATTGAGCAGGCAACGCCTACTTCACCTTGGCAACCCACTTCAGCACCTGAAATTGAGGCGTTCTTTTTATATAAAATACCAATTGCGGCTGCCGTTAATAGATAGCGAGTAGCAATATCACGGTCAACTTCTTTAATGAACGTGTGATAATACATTAATACTGCTGGTAATATTCCTGCTGCGCCGTTTGTTGGAGCTGTTACTACACGCCCGCCAGCTGCGTTTTCTTCGTTCACTGCTAGGGCAAATAAATCAACCCAATCCATGGCTCTTAATGGATCGTTACTTACCTCTACATTTAGTTTTAGGTGAAGACTCGGAGCGCGGCGTTTTACTTTTAAGCCACCAGGTAAAATACCTTCAGTGCGCATACCACGTTCAATGCAGGCTTTCATTACTTGCCAAATATTGAATAGCTCGTCTTTTATATCGTCTTCATTGCGAAGCGTCTTTTCATTTTTCATCATCAAAGTTGAAACGCTATAGCCCGACTCTTTACACATTTCGAGCAGATCTTTGGCTGTTTCAAACGGATAAGGTGCTGGGTTTTGTTCGCGAATATCTAATGCTGCTTGTTTTTCGTTATCAAACTCTTCGTCAGTGACAATAAAGCCACCACCAATAGAGTAGTAGACTTTGCTCGCTACTTTCTCGTTGCCATTGAAAGCGACAATTTCCATTGCATTTGAATGCTTAGGTAACGTTTTACGGCGGTGAAATACAATAGCACCTTGTTTAGGGAATGCGGCTTTATGTACTTGGTTTAAGTATATGACTTGCTCATTCTCAATTTTAGCAAGAATGTCATCGACTTGGTCGGCATCAATTGTTTCAGGATCATAGCCTGCTAACCCTAAAATAACCGCTTTACCAGAGCCATGGCCAATGCCTGTTTGACCCAGTGAGCCGTATAACTCTACTTTGACACTTGTAATATCTGTTAATAGGTTTTGTTCTTGTAATTCATTAACAAATAAACGTGACGCACGCATAGGTCCGACGGTGTGAGACGACGACGGGCCGATGCCAATACTGAACATATCAAATGCACTGATCATATATTTTCTCTACTTTTTACTCAGCACGACTGCTGCCTTTGAACGGGCGAACATAATAACGTGTAATTGAGTGCTTGTAACCATTTGCAGCACGGTTTTAAACTGGTATGGCTAGTTGCGCGGTAAAGTTTTTAATTATGCTTGCAGTGGCGCCCCATAACAATCCATGCGGCGTTCGGAACCCTTCCAGGGTTCGTTGTTGACCAAAGCGTTGAAAAGGTATCGGCTCCCAGTTACTCGCATCTGCCAATGTATGAATTGGCACTAAGAAGCTAGCCGCAACTTCACTGGGATCGGCAGCCCATTGGGTTTTACTATCAAGGAATCCGACGAAAGGAGTGATGGTAAAGCCTGTCAAAGTTGAGTAATTTGGTAATTTACCCGCTACTCTAATTTGAGCGGGCTTAATATTAAGCTCTTCATACAATTCACGCAGGGCAGTGTGGCGTAAACTTAAGTCTTTTTTTTCATTCTTTCCACCGGGCAAGCAAATTTCTCCCGGGTGGTGCTTTAGGTAATTTGGGCGCTTGCAAAGCAAAATATGTGCACAGTCCTGAATATCAATTATAGGCAACATCACGGCACTGGCGCGGCGCGATTGATGGACAGGAGCAACAAAAGGTTGCTCCCTCATTGCTGCGCTTATTTGAAATCGCGCAAGAATTTGATGACTGTTCACAGCAAATTACTTAAGTAATGGGAGGATTTTATTCACTTTATCGTATGTCTCTTGGTATTCCAAGTCAGCGTGTGAGTCTGCAACAATACCACCGCCAGCCCAGCAATGTATGCGCTGTTGGTGGCACACTAAAGTTCTGATTGTGATACTGGTGTCCATATTTCCACATGAACTTAAATACCCGATTGACCCACAATAAACACTGCGGCGATGGGGTTCTAGCTCTTCTATTATTTCCATCGCACGAATTTTGGGTGCGCCAGTAATGGAACCACCTGGAAACGCAGCTTTTAATTGGTCGACTGCAGTTTTGTCATCCGCTAATTGTGCTGTGACCGTACTTACAAGATGATGAACAGCTGGAAAACTTTCGATAGCAAACAAAGAGGGGACTTTTACGCTCCCCGGCTTTGCTACTTTACCAAGGTCGTTACGAAGTAAGTCCACAATCATGACATTTTCAGCGCGATCTTTCTCAGACCTTTGTAAACGAGTGGCTTGCTGTTGGTCCTCTATGAAGTTTTCACAACGCGGAAGAGTCCCTTTAATTGGTTTAGTTTCAACATGACCGTTATTTACTGAGATAAAACGTTCGGGTGAAATAGAAATGATTGCACCGTCAGGGTGATTAATAAAACTTGAAAAAGGTGCTTTATTGGCTTCTCTTAAAGTGCAGTATGCTTGCCAAGGCGCTCCTTGGTACTGCGCAGAAAAGCGTTGTGCGAGATTTATTTGATAGCAATCACCACTTTTCAAATAGGCTTGAATCTTTTCAAATTTGTCAGTGTATTGCTCTGCTGTCATATTTGATAGCCAATTTTCGGTTATTTTAAACGGTTGTCTTTGTTGCTTTTCTTCTTTTAAAGCACTTAGGTACAGAGCAAGCCTGTCGATGTTAGGTTGAGCTACATAAAACCAATTATGCTGTTGCTTGTCATAAATAAGCGCGTCAGGATATAGCCCCACAGCAAGCTGTGGCATATCAATATCATTTTTTGCTTGAACTGAAATACGCTCAATAACGCGACCTAAATCGTAACCAAAATAGCCCAGCCAGCCACCACTAAAAGGCAATTCAGGCGTCACTTTAGTAGTGTCAAATTTATCAAGCTCTTGCTGAAGAATCGTAAAACAGTCACCAGTAATAATTTCATCATCAAGGTACGTTTGATTGTTTTTAACTTCCAAGCGTCTAGTTGGCGCGATGGCAATAATATCGTATCGGCTATTTACGTGATCGCTATTTGCTGAATCAAGCAGCATTGCATAAGGCAAATGAGCTAAATGACTAAAAATCTCTACGCAGTTGGGCGATATGTCTAATTGAATACAGGTTTTATGTTGTTTTATCATCTATTTTTTACCCTGAATGACTGGCTCGAAACGGGCTGGGAGGGTATCATAAGTTAAAATTTTTTGGCAGCATTTAGTGATGTTGTCAAAGCGCTTTGCAAACCACCGTCACCGGTTTGGTCTAAGTTACGTGTTAATCGCGTAAAGGTAACTTAAGGAACCCCTATGAGTACAATTCGTCAGCAAGACTTTATTGATAGCATTGAAGATGCGTTGCAATATATTTCGTTTTATCATCCTCTTGATTTTGTTCAAGCATTAGAAAAAGCTTACAACAAAGAACAAAGTAAAGCAGCTAAAGATGCCATTGCGCAAATTCTAATTAACTCTCGCATGTCGGCTGAAGGTAAGCGCCCGCTTTGTCAAGACACAGGTATCATTACGTGTTTTGTTAAAGTAGGTATGGATGTTAAATGGGACAAAACAGATTTGACCGTGCAGCAAATGGTTGATGAAGGTACTCGTCGTGCTTATTTAAATCCTGATAACCCACTACGCGCATCAATTGTTGCCGATCCTGCCGGCACACGTAAAAACACGAAAGATAATACACCGTCTGTTGTTCATATAGATTTAGTACCTGGTGGCGAAGTTGAAGTAATGGTTGCTGCAAAAGGCGGTGGTTCAGAGAATAAAACTAAGATGGTGATGTTAAACCCATCTGATGATGTGGCCGCATGGGTTGAAAAAACATTACCGACTATGGGTGCTGGCTGGTGTCCGCCGGGTATGCTTGGAATAGGTATTGGTGGTACCGCTGAAAAAGCGGCAGTGTTGGCAAAAGAATCATTGATGGATCCTGTTGATATCCATGAGTTGATGGAACGTGGTGCACAAACAACAGAAGAAAAAATGCGTTTAGACATTTTTGAACGTGCTAATAAATTAGGCATTGGTGCACAAGGCTTAGGTGGTTTAACTACGGTTGTTGATGTAAAAATTAAAACCGCACCTACTCATGCAGCATCAAAACCTGTTGTGATGATCCCTAACTGCGCAGCAACACGCCACGTACACTTTACCCTTGATGGTTCAGGCCCTGCTAATTTAAAAGCGCCTAAGCTTGAAGATTGGCCAGAAGTCACGTTTGAAGTGGGTGAAGGTACTCGTCGCGTTGATTTAAATACGCTAACAAAAGAAGACACCCAAGAATGGAAAATGGGTGAAACTGTGTTGTTATCAGGCACCATTTTGACTGGTCGTGATGCTGCTCATAAACGCTTGCAGGATATGATCAACTCAGGAGAAGGTTTACCTGAAGGTGTGGACTTTGATAATAAGTTTATTTACTACGTTGGCCCAGTTGATGCTGTCGGTGATGAAGCTGTAGGCCCTGCAGGCCCAACGACGGCTACGCGCATGGATAAATTTACCGACATGATGTTAGAGAAAACTGGCATAATTGGCATGATAGGTAAAGCTGAGCGTGGTCCTGCGACAGTAGAGTCAATTAAGCAAAACAAATCTGTGTATTTAATGGCTGTTGGTGGCGCTGCTTACCTTGTGTCTAAAGCAATCAAGAAAGCTCGTGTGGTCGCATTTGAAGATTTAGGTATGGAAGCTATTTACGAATTTGAAGTTGAAGATATGCCAGTCACGGTTGCCGTAGATAGCGAAGGTGCAAATGCGCATACGCAAGGCCCTGCAATTTGGAAAGCTAAAATTGAAGAGCTTGACGGTAAATTAAAGTAATTTGCCACGGTGATAGCGGTCTATGTGGGTTACCATAGACCGCTATCACATCTGACCAGTTTTTATCCTCGCTTAATAAATCCCCCAACTCCTTATTACTAAAGAAGTATTGCTCATTACTAAGTTGTAATAATTACTTTACAATGATTTTGTCTTTTACGTTAACGTAAAGCGATAAGGCTTATATTACATTTATAGTGCATAATATATTTAATAATTAATGTTAATTTGCATTTTCTATCTTTGCATTTCGCTTTGCACAGTGATTTTATGATGCTCAGTGATTTTGATAGGTTTTATCATCTTATATAGTGGTCAGGGTCATTGCTAAGTGATAAAGTCTCGACAATTTCAGCGCGCATACCCTCTCACGGGTTATAAATTTCGGAGTAACATAAAGTGGCTGTGTTTAATCAAGTTGACTTTGATAACCACGAACAGGTGGTTTTTTGTTCAGATAAAGAATCAGGCCTTCGTGCCATTATTGCTGTTCACAATACTAATTTAGGTCCAGCTGTTGGTGGTTGTAGAATGTGGGATTATGCCAATGATGACGATGCAGTAGTTGATGCGCTTCGTTTATCTAAAGGCATGACATATAAAAATGCAGTAGCACGCCTTCCATTTGGTGGTGGTAAGTCAGTTATAATTGGTAATGCAAAGGAAATTAAATCAGAGCAACTCTTTCGTGCATTTGGTCGTCAATTAGAGCGTTTAAATGGAAGTTATTACTCTGCAGAAGATGTGAATATTACTTGTGCTGATGTCGCTATCATGAACAAAGAAACAAACTATGTTCTTGGTCTTGAAGGTAAAAGCGGTAATCCATCACCCTTTACAGCATATGGTACATTTTTAGGTATTAAAGCAGCCTTACAACATCAACGTGGCCATCAAGACTTGAGCGGGATCAAAGTTGCAGTGCAAGGTTTAGGCGCAGTTGCTTACGGTTTGTGTAAGCATTTACATGAAGCCGGCGCGAAGTTATTCGTGACTGATATAAATCAAGTTGCAATTGATAGAGTTGTGAATGATTTTGCTGCTACAGCCGTGGGTATTGATGACATCTATGACTTAGATGTTGATGTGTATGCGCCGTGTGCACTAGGTGCAACCGTTAATGATATTACTATCCCACGCCTAAAAGCGACAATAATTGCGGGGTGTGCGAATAATCAACTAGCTGAGTCTCGCCATGGGGAGATTATTCGTGAGAAGGGGATTTTATATGCTCCTGATTACGTAATAAATGCGGGTGGTATTATTAATGTGTATTATGAAACTGCACCAGAAGGCTACTCAGTTGAAGCATCGAATAAGCATGTTGAAGGTATTTTTACTACCTTGACTGAAATTTTTGCTCGCAGCGAAAAAGAACAAAAATCAACGCATATAATTGCGGATGAACTAGCACAAGAGATCATTACCAACGGTCTTTAATTTTGTATTAAAGCAAAGGTGTGCATTTACACCTTTGCTTTGTCTTTTAACTTAGTTACGCTAGCGATAAATATCACAACGTGTGACCCTTAATGACAGCCATAAATTTAGATACGTGGCCTCGTAGCCAACATTTCTCGCTTTTTAAAGATTTTAGCCAGCCTTATTTTAGTGTGTGCGTTCATATTGACGCAAAGCAATTATTTAATTGTTGTAAATCTAGTCAACAGTCATTTTTTCAAAGTTATATTTTTTTAGTGTTACGTGCCTGCCATCAATACCCACCTATGTTACAGCGAATAATAAATGACGCTCCATGGCAACTTGACGATGCTCGAGCAAGTGTTGTTGAATTGGCGGCTGATGAGACTTTTCGGTTCAGCTATTTTTCACTCACGCAGCAGTTTGATGAATTTAGTAAACATGTGCAACAAGTTGGTAGTCAGACCAAAGCAGCCCCCTTATTTTCAGATGCGTTTGCCCATACCGAAGGGCAAGCTGATTTAATCCATATTTCTGTATTACCTTGGCTGGATTTCACTAGTTTTTCACATGCATATTCTCATGGAAAAAGCCTGGGTATACCTAAGTTAGTGTTTGGTAAATACAACAAAGACACAGGTAAAATGCCGCTATCGATTGATGTGCATCATGCATTGATGGATGGTTTACACGTGGCACGTTTTATTGAATATTTTCAAAATTGTATTGATCAGTATTGTAAAACGATGCAGAAAAAATAACCGATACTATTTTGGTAATGAAAATAAAATTAATACTATGCTAGTATTAATGCTAAGTAGACAATAATAATGACAATTTAGTCATAATAAAGAATGAACGACAGTTTCTTTTTAAGGCTAAATACTTGGCTTGGTGTGCTCTAAAGGCGTTTATATGATGAAGCGGATCAGTTTATTCTTTTTCTGTATAGTTCAATTTACCTGTATTGCAGCCGAAAATACACGACTCCCACTCAATGATTATTTTTCAGAGACATGGAACACGCGTACTGGCCTACCTCATAACAGTATTAATAGCGTTGCACAAACGTCAGACGGTTATATTTGGATTGCAACATGGGAAGGGCTCGCTCGTTTTAACGGCCGTGATTTTAAGTTGTTTACACGCTCCGAGATTAAAGGGTTACCCGACTCAGGTTTGCGTAGCCTTTCAGCTGAACCCGATGGAAGTTTGTACATTGTAGGGGCTCGTGGTGGCATTAGCCATTTAAAGAGTGGACAATGGAAAACATCAGCCAATGCTCAGGCGATGGTTAATCATATTTTAAATCCTACACCTTCCGAAGTATGGCTTGGTCTTGAAGGTAAGGGGTTAGTACTTCGCGACAAAACAACTAATCATGAATCCCACTTATTAATAAACTTAAGTGTCTATCGTTTAATACAAGACAGTAACTCAGTAATTTGGGCTGCTACCAGTGAAGGCTTATACCGGATTGAGGATAAAGAACCGCAACTTATTACGCCAGCTCAAGGTTTACCCACAAGCTCTATTTATACGCTGTTATTGACTCGTCAAGGCCAACTCATTGTAGGTGGAGAAAAAGGCGCATGGCGTTTAGTCGACAATAGGTTTGAGTCAGTCCATGCAGACTTTAATGGTGAGTCAGTTTCAAGCCTATTAGAAGACAGTAATAATGACCTTTGGTTAGGAACAATTAACAAAGGCTTATTTAGATTGAGCTCTTTGGGATTAGAGCAACTTGACTCTGAGGCTGGATTACCCGCTAATAGAATTTTATCGCTGTTGCAAGATAGAGAAGGAAGCATTTGGGTTGGAACAAATGGCGGACTATTTCGTTTACGTGAAGCCCCTTTCTCAGTGTGGACAAAAAAGCGTGGCTTAAGTGGTAACTATATTCGGGCGATACTTTCTCATTCTGATGGCAGTATATGGGTCGGTAGTAGCTCAGGCTTAAATCGCATAAAAGACGATAAAGTTCAAAGTTACTCAGTAACTGATCAAACTAGGCCATTATCTGTATTAAGTTTGGTAGAAGATGACTCTGGTGGCGTGTGGATAGGCACATATACCTCAGGGATTTTGCGTGTTGTGGACGACAAAATTTACCCTATTTTAAATCGTGATGGTGGGCTTGCAAGTAATGAAGTCAGAGCGTTACTGTTTGATCATAAGCAACGTTTATGGGCCGGTACTGCATCGGGTTTAACACGAATAGAAACGGATGGCTCCATCACTCAATTTACCACCGATGAAGGGCTTCCTGGTGACTTTATTATGGCATTATCGCAAGACGCTAATGGCAATATTTGGGTTGGCACAGGGGTCGGGGTTGCTATGTTTAATGACTCTCTTGGTAAATTTAAAGGGCAACAATTTCCGCGAAAATTTAATGCAGAATACGCATTCGGTTTTTATAGCCAAAACAATAATATGTGGATGACGACAGACCGAGGGCTGATCCGCTTTAATATTGAAACAGGTCAAATTGATATGCTCGGTAGGGAGCAGGGGCTACCCGTAGACAAGTTATTTCAACTCGTTGCCCAAGGGGATTTATTTTGGCTTTCCAGTAACCGTGGCATAATTCAAATTAAACAACAGGAAGTCGATGACTTTTTAGATAATAAAAATTCGAACCTATTACAATATCAACTTTATGATGAAGGCGATGGGATGCTCAGTGCCCAAGCAAATGGTGGCTCGAGTCCTGCTGCCACTTTACATCATGATGGCAGTGTTTGGTTTGCCACTGCAAATGGTGCAGCGAGTGTTATGCCAGAGCGTTTAAAACGTGCTTCTCAGCTCGCATTGCCTACGATTATTGAGTTGCTTGTCGTTGATGGTAAAACGATGAATATTAGTAACCAAGATGACTTAATTGAGTTGCCAGCAGGTTCTGATAGGGTCTCATTTCACTATGCGGGTTTGAGCTTTATTATGTCGCAGAGGCTTAAGTTTCAAACTAAACTGTTAGGCTATAATGATAAATGGGTTGATCGTCATAAACTCAATATCACCGAATATACAAACCTTGCGCCGGGTAAATATACTTTTATGGTGCGCTCAAGTTACCCCAACTCACCTTGGCAAGATAATCTAAAGGCAATCACTTTTGTGATAAAGCCTTACTTTTGGCAAAAAGTGAGCTTTAAATTAGCGGTATTTATAACGATATTACTACTTTGTTATGGCCTTTATAAATATAGATTGTACCACTACAAAAAGATTGAAAAACGACTAACCGAAAGGGTCGATGAGCAAACGTACGCGCTGCAAGCTCAAAATGAGGCATTTGCTCACCAAGCTACGCATGATCAACTAACGGGCATACCTAATCGGCGGGCATTTGATGATTGGCTTGCAGAAAACTTTAATGACTTCAAACAAACAGATAAACCTTTAGCGTTAGTAATTGTTGATATTGATTATTTTAAGCGTATAAACGACAACTGGTCTCATATTGTTGGCGATAGAGTGATTTGCGTGGTGGCTAATATTCTTCAGCAGTGCTGTGACGATAATCAATACCAAGTGTCGCGGTGGGGCGGGGAAGAGTTTACGCTGCTTATGCCAAACAAATCCATAGAGCAAGCACAAAAGGATTGCGAACAATTACGTGAACAGATTGCGAATTATGACTTTTCAAGTATTGCTACAAATTTAAAGATTACAGCAAGCTTTGGTGTGGCTGATTCACGTTCTGTTGATGAATACGATCGACTCCTTGCAAAGGCTGATAAAGCGTTATATCAAGCAAAAGAAAACGGTAGAAACCGAATTGAAGCACTGAATTAAACAAATGAGGTGCTAGGATCTGTTTACCTTGCAAGGTTAAATTTGCAGCAGTCTGTTTGATATTCAGGCAAGGCAGCGCCTATGTAGTGTGGTTATTCCCCATAAATAGGTGATAACGCGGTATAAATGCCAAACAGGCGCAGCGCTTCGGGTCTCTGCCTAGGGGCGATTTACTCTTTGTAGCTTGGTTTTTACTTAGCCCACTAGGTTATAAACCTCGCGCCGCGATTAAACCGCCCTTAGCTTGAACAAATTTTAATCCGCAAAGATAAACAGACCCTAATTGTTACTTTTTAATTGCATATAGATTGAATTATGAACCGTGCGGGCATATTAATACGGTAAGAATTCATTATTGAGCTTTAAAATGGTTAATGCTTTATTACTTTTCGCACTTGTTATGTTTGTATCTGTTTACTGGTATTGGCCCAAATTTCAACAGCGATTTTGGCTTAATAAATACCATGACAGCTCTCTAAACGAGCAGCAAAAAGCACTATTAATAAAATACATGCCAATTTATCGGAATATGACTGATGCAGACCGTGAAAAGCTTGAACGCCATATTATTTGGTTTTTAAATGAAAAACGGTTTATTGGTTGTGATGGTTTAAAACTAAATGATGCAATGAAACTAATTGTTGCCGCCGATGCATGTTTACTCGTATTAAATAAACCATGGCCACTTTATAAGAACGTAAAAGAGATACTACTTTACCCGAGTGCATATTACGCACCTCAAACCTCAACCGATAATGCAGGTCTTGTTAGTTATCACAATACAGTGCGCCAAGGGGAGTCTTGGCCTGGCGGCACATTAGTTTTAAGTTGGCATGATGTGCTTGAAGGAAATCGTCTCCCTAGTGATGGGCATAACTTAGTGTTTCATGAGTTTGCGCATCAACTTGATCAAGAAACGGGGAAAACAACGGGCACGCCTGTTTTAACAAAATCCGCTGATTACAAAAACTGGGCAAGGGTATTTAGTCGTGCTTATAATCAACTCAAAACACATGTAGCCTACAGCATGCCGCATGTTATCCATAGTTATGGTGCGACAAACGAAGCGGAGTTTTTTGCAGTGATCACTGAAACCTTTTTAGAAAAGCCCGCAGAGCTGCGCCATTACGACCCAGAAATTTACACTATGCTGGTGGATTACTACCAGTTTGATCCAATTAAATGGCATTAACCGCTAAATAAACACACTTCATCAAATATCGCTGGTAAGTTGCTGCGCTTTTTGTTGCAATCGTATTAATAAACAACAAGAACAAGCGAGAATTCGATGAAAAAACTGCTTCAAACAGCGCTGGCTGTATCAGTGTCGCTAGCAATTAGTACAAATGTGCAAGCTGCTGACAAAGCCGATGAGCAAAAATGGCAAGTTGACGCCCCACAAGGCCAGTTTATTGACGCTGCAATAAGCGTTGATCAAGGCACTTGGATGAACGTTGATGTGAGCCCAGATGGCGAAACCATTGTATTTGATTTACTGGGCGACATTTACACTATGCCCATCAGCGGTGGAAAAGCGACTCAGCTTACCTCTGATATTGCTTGGCAAATGCAACCTCGTTTTAGCCCTGATGGGAAACACATTGCGTTTACCTCAGATCAAGGCGGCGGTGACAATATTTGGCTAATGGATGTTAATGGTGAAAACCAAACGGCTGTTACCGACGAAACCTTTAGATTGCTCAATAGTCCAGCTTGGAGTCCTGATGGCGATTATATCGTGGCACGCAAGCACATTACTGCAACACGCTCATTAGGTGCTGGTGAAGTATGGCTTTACCATAAAGCCGGCGGCAAAGGTGTTCAACTAACGAAGCGTGCTGATGACCAAAAAGATTTAGGTGAACCGATGTTTTCACCTGATGGCCGTTATGTCTATTTTTCCCATGATGCAACGCCGGGTAAAACTTTCCATTACTCAAAGGATTCTGTTGCCGGTATTTATAAAATTAAGCGTTTTGACCGTCAAACGGGTGAAATTGAAACCATCATCAGCGGTATGGGTGGCGCTATTAGGCCAACACCGTCACCAGATGGTAAAAAGCTTGCGTATATCAAGCGGGATGATTTTCAAACCAGTTTATACGTTTATGACTTAACCTCTGGCAAGCACACTAAACTTTACGACAAGCTTGAACGTGATATGCAAGAAACGTGGGCGATACATGGTGTTTACCCAACGATTGCATGGACACCGGATAATGACGAGCTGGTATTTTGGGCTGGTGGTAAAATTAATAAACTCGATGTTGAAGACAAATCAGTCGAGAACATCGCCTTTAATGTAGACACAAGTAAAAAAGTTCAAACCGCTGTGCGTTTTACACAAGATATTGATAGTGAAGATTTCGATATAAAAATGCTGCGTAATGTGCAAGTGTCTCCCGATGGCGAAACGGCTATTTTTGAAGCGCTTGGGCATATTTATAAACGCGATTTAGAGTCAGGCAAGGTGAAGCGTTTAACGCGCCAAGATGATCACTTTGAGTTATTCCCACAGTATTCTCGTGACGGTAAAAAAATTGTATATGTTACCTGGGACGATAATGAGCAGGGCAGTGTTCGTGTGGTATCAGCACGAAGTGGTCGCGGCGAGAGCATAACGCAAGAGCCGGGCAAATATGTTGAGCCAACATTTAGCCCAGACGGTAAAACCGTGGTTTATCGTAAAGCGTCAGGCGGTGGTATTTTAAATCCAGACTGGTCATTACACCCTGGTATTTACGCGGTGAGTGCTAAAGGCGGTGAGGCTGAATTAATTACTAAAAGTGGCTATCAGCCGCAATTTGGTGCGACCAGTGACCGTATTTTTGTTATGAGCCCGTGGCCAAAACCAAGCTTAAGCGTGGTTGAGCTGGATTCTAAAAAAGTACAAAAGCTATATGAATCAAAACATGCGACAGAGTTTAGGGTATCACCTAATGGCAAATACTTAGCGTTTGCAGAGCGCTTTAAAGTGTTTGTAACGCCACTTGTTGAAAATGGCAAAAGCATTAATATTGGCCCGAAAGACAGCCAATTCCCAATTGAACAATTGTCTGTTCGTGCTGGTGAAAGCATCAGCTGGAGCGCAAACAGTGATAAACTTTATTGGACTTTAGGCCCAGAGCTTTATCATGCCAGTTTAGCGGGTATTTTTGATATTAACCAAGCCGATGATGCCGATTTTAAAGTAAAAAGCGGTGACAACATCAGCTTTAGCAAAAAAATGGCTGAGCCAGAAGGCATGTTTGCACTAACAGGTGCGCGTATCATTACTATGCAAGGTGATAAAGTAATAGAAAATGGTGTGCTACTGACTGATGGTAAACATATAAAAGCAGTAGGTACAGCGCAAAGCGTATCAATTCCTAAAGGTGCACAAGTCATTGACGTGGCGGGTAAAACCATTATGCCAGGTATTGTGGATGCCCATGCCCATGGCTCGCAAGGCAGTAATGAGATTATTCCTGAGCAAAACTGGAAAAACCTAGCTGGTTTATCATTGGGTGTGACCACTATTCACGATCCATCTAACGACACCACCGAAATATTTGCTGCCAGCGAAATGCAAAAAGCAGGCACCATTGTTGGACCACGTATTTTCTCAACGGGGACCATTTTATATGGGGCAAATATGCCAGGTTACACTTCGCACATTGACTCGTTAGAGGATGCTAAGTTCCATTTAGAGCGCTTAAAGAAAGTGGGTGCGTTTAGTGTTAAATCATACAATCAACCGCGACGTGAGCAACGTCAACAAGTGATTGAAGCTGGCCGTGAGCTTGAAATGATGGTGGTGCCAGAAGGTGGCTCATTATTACAGCATAACTTAACCATGGTTGTGGATGGCCACACAGGGATTGAGCATTCAATTCCAGTGGCGAATATTTATGATGATATCAAACAGCTTTGGTCGCAAAGTGACGTTGGTTATACACCGACGCTAGGTGTTGCTTACGGTGGTATTTGGGGTGAAAACTATTGGTATGATAAAACCGATGTGTGGAACCATCCACGTTTAAGTAAGTTTGTGCCGAAAAACCAATTGTTACCGCGCTCTATGCGCCGCGTTAAAGCGCCCGATCATCACTATAATCACTTTAATAATGCACGCGTAGCGAAAGAGCTGCAAGATTTAGGTGTATTAGTGAATCTAGGTGCGCATGGACAACGTGAAGGTTTAGCTGCTCACTGGGAAATTTGGATGTTTGCACAAGGCGGCATGACGCCACTTGAAGCGCTACGCGCCGCAACACTCGACCCTGCTAAATACATTGGCCTTGATAAAAACATTGGTTCACTTGAGGTAGGGAAACTTGCCGATTTAGTTGTGATTGATGGTAATCCGCTGAAGAATATTCGTGATACTGACAAAGTTGACTACACCATGATCAATGGCCGTTTATTCAACGCAGCCACAATGAATGAAGTAGGTGAGAAACAGCGAGATAAACTTTACTTTGAGCAGAAGTAAAAAAATTAAACATCGAATAGGTGATTATGACTAAAAGCGGCATTAGCCGCTTTTTTACTTTTTTGGGCATAATCTTTAAGCAATAAGTTTCTTAATAATAGTTTTATCGAGCAGCAGTGTTTGAGGCTGTTTACTGACTCTTGCTTGGCAAATAATACCCTCTTTTAATGTCATAAGTAATTTACTTAATTGTTCTGCCTCTGCGGGGGATTCTTTAAGTTGCGTTGTAAGTGTAAGCGCATCATAAATAATTTTAAGTACAGTCTGTTTGTGCTTAGAACATAATCGAGCAATGGGATCTGTCTCCAGTGGAAATTCAGCGGCTGTATTTATAAAAAAGCAGCCATTAAAATTGCCAAGCTCATCTACTTTATTGTTGATCCATAGCGACAATGCATTAAACAGTGCATCAGCCACTTCAAATGGTGTTTTAGCATAAATAAGTTGTGCTTTTAACCACCTGTTAAAGCGTTCATCGCGAACTACTAAACACGCACAAATGAGCTCATCTTTACTACTAAAGTGATTATACAGTGTCTTTTTAGCGACTTTAGCAGCCTGTATAACTTCATTAATGCCTACGGCATGAATACCTTTATTGTAAAAAAGCACTAAAGCGGTGTTTACAATTTGCGTGCGTTTTTCCATATCGGCTCCTTTAAAAAAGTAAGCTTGACACGGGGAGACCAGTTTGTCTACTATGTGCAGGTAGACAGTTCGGTCTACTTTTTGGAGGCCACTATGAATAACGATGCTTTAAAAGCAATAAGTGCAGGGTTATTTTCCGCAATAACTTTAAGTGTATTGGCTTGGTTAGATAACCTAGGAAGTTATGGTATTTGGTTAATGGCGCCTTTTGGTGCCACTGCCGTGTTAGTGTTTGGCGTACCGTCAAGTCCTTTGGCTAAGGCTAAAAATGTAATTGGAGGACACTTTTTAACGGCTTTAATAGGGGTTGTTTTTGTTAATTATATCGGTGTAGATACAGCCAGCATTGCAGTAGCGACAGGACTTGCTATAAGTATAATGATGTTGACGAACACTGTTCATCCTGCTGCGGGAGCAAATCCTATTTTGATAATGGTAACGGGGCAAAGTTGGACGTTTTTAATTACGCCTGTACTAATGGGAACGATATTCATCGTTTTATGTGGCTACTTATCTCAGTGGTTGCTAAAAGCATATTTATTTAAACACAAAAAAACCGCTTAACAGCGGTTTTTTTTATTTAAAGTATACCACTTTAAATTACACAACACCGCGTGGTAGGCGACAGTCATGATCTTTTTCAGCTAGGTAAACAATCCATAACTCTTCGGCTGTGTAGCCGTCTTCGTTAGCTGTTACGACAGCAAATGGTGCTTTTTTCTCAGCTGGTTTTGCTGGCGCGGCAGTTTTAGTTTTAGTTTTTTTAGCTGGCGCTTTTACAGCAGGTTGCTCAGCCGTTTTACCAGAAGTAAGCTGTTCAGTTAACTCAGCTACATCAGCAAGGCGTAAATTTTTACCGCCGTCGATGCTGTACCAACCAGGTTTAGTGGTAATTTCAGGTTTCTTGCCATTGGCTGCTTCATATGCTGCTTCAAAGGCATTTAACACTTCTGTTTTGTCTAGTTTGCTCATCAGAGACCCTATACGTTGTAAACACAGATAAAGAATACTCATTTATACCTAGTTTTGGCGAACTTTTCAATTTTTTGCGATTTTCCTTCCATTTTGGCGTTATAAACGCCAAAATTTGCACAAAATATAATGCAGAGGTAGCAAAGTATTATGCAACGTAGAGAATTCAACCAATTATTAAATGAGATCTTAAAACCTGATTCAATTAAAGACTTTTGCCCAAATGGGCTTCAAGTTGAAGGGCAGGAAGAGATTAAAAAGATTGTGACGGGTGTCACTGCAAGCCAAGCACTTATTGATGCAGCGATTGCTCATGGAGCCGATACGATTTTAGTGCATCATGGTTATTTTTGGAAAGGTGAATCACAACCTATTACAGGAATGAAAAAGCGTCGTATTGGTGCGTTATTAGCACATGATATTAATTTGTTTGCTTATCACCTTCCACTTGATGTGCACCCCGTGATTGGCAATAACGCGCAGCTTGCAGATCTTCTTGATATCCAGTGGGAAACAGGCCTTGAACCGGTTAATAATAGTGTTGCTGTTAAAGGGCGTTTAAAAACACCGATGACGGGTGAGCAGTTTGGGGAAAAAATTGCCAAGGTTCTTAATCGTGAGCCGTTAACAAGTCTAGTACGTGATGAACCAATAGAAACGATAGCTTGGTGTACAGGCGGCGGACAAGGCTATATAGATTTAGCCGCAAGCCAAGGTGTTGACGCTTATTTAACGGGCGAAGCATCAGAGCAAACAATTCATAGCTCTCGAGAGCAAGGCATAGACTTTTTTGCTGCAGGACATCATGCGACAGAGCGTTATGGAGTTAAGGCCCTTGGTGAGTTGTTATCAGACGACCACGGCTTTGACGTGACCTTCATTGATATTGATAACCCAGTATAAATACAGCCAAGGCTACACTTCACTCAGTGTAGCCTCTTAGCTAAAGTGCTTCAGGGTCTATCCACCGACGTAGCTTAATCCAAGTCCGACCTATTATTTCATGCCAAGTAGAAGTTACCGCTTTTAATACTTCAACATTTGGGATGAATAATTTTCGCTTTGGCCAAGCAGAAAAGTCATAAAAATCTGTTGCTGCTGGTATAACGTCTATACCTTGTGCATAAAAAAGGTCTTTTGCACGGTTCATATGACTTGCTGACGTAACTAGGGCCACTTTATAGTCAACCAATGCTGATGCTAGGAATTTAGCTTCATCAGCAGTATCCATGGCGGCCGGGTTTTGTTGTATACGTTTTGGATTAACACCTAAACTAATTGCAGTTTGTGCCATTAAGGCGCTATTTGTGACATTCCCAACACCACCGCCAGACACAATGAGGCGCGCATTAGGGTAATAATGTGCCAGCCGAAGCCCTTCGACTAATCGACTCTTTGCACAGTTACCTAATTGGCTATTAGCTGTAAGCTTTGGATTTGGGTTTACATCACATCCAAGTACAACAATTTTGTCGAGTTGTTGGTGTTTTTTTACGTTAAAGACGTAGTCTAGTTGTGAGCCGGGATCAATCAATTTTTGTGCGATAAAAGGAGTGCTTATTAATAGAAGCGCCGCTACAAAAATAATCCCTACGATAGATGCCAACTTATGGTTTCGCAATGTAAATATAAAGCAAAGTAAGCAAAGCAAACCGAGTAATGGGAGGGGCATCATTATAGAGCCAATGATTTTTTTAAGTTCAAACATCACAGTAACATCATCAAAATAAGAGTCTCTATGCTACTGTGATTAAATGATTTTATCGACCATTATTTAGTTTGCAGGTATTTAAAAAATGTCGATAAACTGGGTTATCTTTCATATTTTTCTTCATTGCTAAGTACATTGGACGTGTTAAACCCAATGCACCAAGCGGAATAGATTTAATTAATCCTTGGCTTTCATAAGGTGTAACAAGCCAATCCGGTAAAGCTGCCACCCCCATTCCTGCACTAACTAATTGAAAGATAAGTAATCCTTGATCTACATTTTTTAGTGTGCCATCAAAACGTGCATTTTGGATAAAATGTTTGAAAATATCTTGGCGTTCTCGAGGGATAGGATACGAAATAATCGTTTCATTTTTAAGATCAAGCGCTGTCACATATGCTTTTTTTGCCAGCTCATGATCTGGAGCTACAATTAATTTTAACTTAAAATCAAATAGGTGCGCGTATTCTAGTTTATCAGGCTCGCGAATATCTGAAGTAAGCACTAAATCTAACTCTTCATTGAGTAGGTCAGGTATCGCGTCGTAACTAAAACCACGCTCATAATCAACTTTTATATCCGGCCAAAAGTTATTGAACTCTTTTATCGTCGGTAATAACCAATGAAAACATGCATGGCATTCAACACTCAGGCGCAATTGCGAAATAGGCTGATTGAGACTCTCTTTTAAACGGCATTTTGTTGCTTCAACACGCGGTAGCACTTCATTTGCAAGTTCTAATAGCAGCATTCCTTGTGGTGTAAAGCGCACGGGTTGTGTTTTTCTTTCAAACAATTGGCAATCGAGTTTGTTTTCAAGATCTTTGATTTGATGCGATAAAGCAGATTGAGTTAAAAAGAGTTCACGGGCCGTATTTACCAAAGAGCCAGTCTCTTTCAAAGTTGCAATGGTCTTTAGGTGTTTTACATCAATCATCTTTAAAAATTCTCATGCTAAAAGTGTGGTTTACACAGATGTTAGACATATTACGCCTTTAATTGAGATGCTTCAACGTCTAGATGGCTAAAATTAGATAGAAGTTCAATCTATATCTGTACTAATGACTATAGCACTAAAATTGACAGCGCTGTCAAGTTTATTATTAATACAGTGCTTTTCGTAATGATGAATTTACCTCAAGTTTGATCTGAGAGTAATCGGGGAGGGTTGTCAGAGCCGTACTTGGGTTTACAATAATAAATCATGAGATCTATCTTAAATAATAGCTATCTTTTTTATGTGTAGGATACAAGCTGCTGTTTTAATTAATACTCTTATTTTAAAAGTATAAGTGTAATAAAAGCTACTTGGTCATGCACAAGCAGATAGCGTGGTTAAATTAAGCGAACGCCGTTGAGACATGCGCTGCTTTCAGGTAAATCAATTTTATTCAGTTCCCAACAATAAATTGCAATGTGAGAAAAGTATTGCGCAGGGCAAAGTGAGGGGGAGTTAAAAGTCATTATTAGTCTTTTTATGCTCGTTGCCAGTCTCTTTTTTGGGCACTTTAAAGCCTGTTTTAGCTGAGTGCTTTAGTAACAATAAATTGCCAATAATTACAGCTAACACCATTAATATAATAAGGATTTGCCAAAGTTCCATTGTATTAACTTATCTTATCTAACAATGATGTTAGTCTAACAAAAATTTTAAAAGTTAAAAGCGTTTAGCAAAAGATAGGGATATAAAATCAAGACTAGGGTTAGGACGTTTAAAACCTGCATTAGAGTAATGTAAATAACGCAAGCCGATACTGAAATCACTGGCTTTAGCAACTACACCTAGCCTGTCTTCAAACTGATAGTGCGTACTCATATTTTTTACCTGCAAATGAAGTGTCATTAATTAATGAAAAACCAATTCCAGCTTCTATAAATAGCGGTACATTTTTAATATACCCGACAGGGTATTGAAGCACTGGTGATAGCGCAAACACAAAGTTTGTCTGATGGCGTTTTTTTGAACCGTATTGCCAAATATTTATGCTCGACTCAAGGTAGATATGCGTGTTTGCTAAAGGAGACTCTGCTGATGGAAGATGAAACTGGTATGCCACTTTCAAACCCTTTACGTCTCCTTCTCCTTGAATATAGTCAACAGCGTATCCAAGAGCAGATGATGCGTAACTGGTTGGACTAAACATAATAGATAAAATAAAAAGTTGAACTAGTCGGTAAAACATGAACAGTATCTCTTTTTGTAAAGGTATTTACAAAGTAGGGGCATGGCTTGGTTGAATTCAACCTGCACAAGGCACGCATATTTTGCGGCTTATTAAAGAACTGTTATAACTAGTTGATTATGAATAATTAATTTCATTGGTGCTAAAACGCCATTAATAATGTGCTATTTTGTTTCTTTTTTAAGGCATGTAAAGCGAGTAAATTACACTCAGTTAATCTTGAGGGTACTTACAATGATTTCATTTGGTCGTTATTTTTTATTAATACTAATCTTATTTAGTGGTTCGCTTTTAGCTAAATCAACGCATTCTCCTGTTCAGTTATTGACTGAGGTAGGTGATCAATTATTTAGTGAAATAAGTAAAGTCAATAACCAAGGCACAGCAAGCCAAGCTGAGATGAAAGCAGTTGTAAATAAGCACTTAATGCCGCACATGGATGTAAAGTTTGTTTCTTATAAATTGTTAGGCAAGCACATAAAAAATATTGATCGCACTCAAGCGGTAGCGTTCATAGATTCTGTTGAACATTATTTGAGCGCCACATATGCAGGTGCCTTGATGAAGTATACAGGGCAAGAAATTAAATTCGAAGATGACAGTAAATCAACATATGGCGACTTTGCTACCGTAAAAACGCAAATAATTGACCCAAACGCGCCAACAATTGACCTTCATTTTAAATTACGCCATGCCAAAGATGGTAGCTGGAAGGTCTATGACATAGTTGCAGAGGGAATATCATTGTTAAGTGCTAAGCAAAAAGAAGTTATTCAGCGTATTTCTGAAGTGGGACTTGCACAAGTAACAACAGAGTTAAGTGATAAGTAAATACAACCAGCCTCCAACCTAAAACGACAAGCGATGAAAGTGGCTTGTCGTTATTATACCCAAGCCACCTCAAGGTGCAGAATTCAGCGTTTCACAGGGCTTAATATCAAGGCGTTGCTTTGCAACAATGGCAGTCCCCTTTAAGAAGGAACAACGATGAGAGTAAGTGCCTGTGAAACGCCCAAAGGGTTGGTTTAAAAACGATTTATACTGCGTTTTTGATTTTAACAATAGAACCACTATTACTTGCAATCAATGCCTTGCCTAAATCGTTTTTAATTCCAACTGAAACTAGCACCTTGAGGTGGTTTGGGTATATTCTTTTAAATTCACACTCTTTAGTCTAGCGCGGTGATCAAGGTATGATAGAATAAGCCTTCGTATTTAAGCTGACTTTTAATAAATGCTTAAGTATAAAATTGATATTAAGCGCAGTGTCAGTTTTCGCTTGTTATAACTATGCACTCACTTTTTTACCCTGCATTTTAAACACTGGAGTTGTGTTGATTTAATGGAAAATGTACTCATTTGGCCTAAAGAATACCCGTTGTTAGTCAAAGGACTTATTGAGCAAAACGGGGCATTTATTCTGGACGCTCTAGAAGCGTGGCCTTCATGTCGCTCAACAGAAGAAAATGATGGCGTTTGCACCACAGTATTACCTCCTATTTATTACCTTACTTGGTTTTCACCACTTGAACCGTTTGAAGAGTGCTTTTTTCAACATATTAGCGAGTACGATGAGCAGGCCCAGGTTTACATCACAGCAGCAAAGAACCATTACCTAGAAAATGAATACACGGCTGAGAGTCTTGTTTTGCTTATGTGTCAACGCTTAGAGCAATATGCCAGTGTTGCAGTACAAGCACAGGTTGATACGCCTCTGACTTTACTGAGTCATTTATTTTCAAAGCGTTATTTTACAGTTATTGAGCATGTGCTCAATGCGGGTAGCAAAGTTAGTGCAGAGGATGCGTTAGCAATTTGGAAAGAAGTCGACTTTAGAGAACGTTTTAGTCAATTCATTCCAGCTTCAGTAAGTGATAGTGAGTTATTAAGTGAGTTATCGGCCGAAAAAGTGGCCAGCGGTAAGGATTACTTTACCTTATTAACCCAAGTATCGCCTGATGTTGATTCTGCTTACTTACTCGAGCAAGCATTACTGGCTCATTTGAGCTCTAGCAGCGCTAAACAAACAATGGCGATGCGCTTTATCGAGCAAGGGGCAACGGGAACTTTGAGCGATCAAAGTCAGAAAACGGCATTTATGTGGGCTGTTGAGAAAGGGTATGTAAATTTAGTTCAACTGTTAATCGATAAACAAGATAAAAAACTGAGTGATGAATTAGGTAACACCGCATTGCACTATGCAGTTTTAGCAAAGAATGAACCGTTAATGGTGCTTTTACTAAAATCGGGTTTTGATTTTCGTGTACGTAACAAAGATGGATTAAGTTGCTACCGTTTAGCCGTAAGCATTAAAGCTACCTCGCTGGTTAAATGCCTAGAGCGAGATTTTGGTATTAAAGAACTTTCGCCTGAAGGGCAGTTTGATCGCATTAAAAAAGTACATGGTTTGCATGCGCTCGTGACAATTCTTTTGCCATTGCAATTATTTTTCTTTTTTGATGAATCTCTTGCTATTAAAAGTGAACTTACACTGGGTTTAACCATGTTATCTGTTGTGTGCTTTTTCTTTGCGCTGAGCCTTAAGCGCTGTGCATTGTACCCTGCAGTGAAGCACCCTTGGGGGTTATTTATATTACGGTTTTTCTCATTTATAAGCTTGATAGCACAATTAGGTTTGGCAAGTATTGTCGCCTTAACAACCCTTAGTGACTTAGTTTAACTAACTCATCAAAAAACCCGCTGAATAGCGGGTTTTTATTTAACTCATAAAACACTTTAGCGATTTTGCTCGTGAGATGCTTTCTCGTCAGCTAAATCATCTTTGAGTTTACGTATTTTAAGTCCCAATTCCTGTCCACGATAGCGGGCGTAATAGGTACAGCCGACAAACATGGCACTTGCGAATAATAGCTCTAGCAGCACCCATATCATTTGTTCTTGAGCAACCCATATTAAAGTAAAACCATGGATAAAATAGAACATGACAATAAAGTTGGCCCACGCATAGGTATAAGGCTTATCTTGTAATATACCTTTTAATGGCAATAACAATGGCACTATGTACACAACAAAAATAAACCCATTGCTGTGGCCTTCTCGCGGTGCGATTAGGTAAAGCCAGATAGGCATAAGTATCAAAAGTCCAAAGTAGCCAAATAAAGCGATCCGCTGAAAGCGCAGTGTTATCGCTTTCTTTTCTGGGCTGACAGGGTGTTCGGTTTCTGTTGTCATTTTAGTTTACTCGTAATTTTAACTAATCTATGGCCAACACTTTGGCATATTTTGATTTCGTCTTTACTTAATTGGTTACTATTACTAGCTCCAGCAACATGGGAGGCTCCATAAGGAGTCCCCCCCGATTGTGTTGCTAAAAGCTCAGGCACCTCATATGGAACACCTAAAAGCATCATACCGTGATGCAGCAATGGCAGTGATAAATTTAACAAAGTCGCTTCATTGCCCCCATGCATACTACTGGATGATGAAAACACACACGCTGGCTTATCTATTAATTGACCCTTTAGCCATATATCGCTGGTGGTTTCCCAGAACGCTTTTGCTTGAGAAGCCATCATGCCAAAACGAGTTGGAGTGCCAAAAGCTAAACCGTCGCACTGAATCAGTTCATCTTTATCAATGACAATATCTTCAGGGTTTTTAGCTACAAATGTTCTTAATAGGGCTTCACCACCTTGTGATTCTATAGCATCAGCAATTTCATGAGCCATGGCTGCAACAGAGCCATGGCTGGAGTGATAAAGTACAACGATGTTTGGCTGCATTACAGTACACTTAATACGTTTTCAGGTGGGCGACCGATCGCTGCTTTATTTCCATTAATAACTATGGGACGCTCAATAAGCTTAGGGTTTTCAGCCATTGCTTTTATTAATTCTTCTTCATTGGTCTGCGCTTTAAGTGCTAAGGTTTTGTAGAGATCTTCTTTAGTACGCATCATGTCGCGTGCAGAATCAAGCTCAAGTAACTTGACTAGTGTGGAAATTTGCTCAGTGTTGAGTGGGTTTTTTAGATATTCAATTATTTCGGGTTCAATAGAATTTTTTTCTAGCAAAGCAAGGGTTTCACGAGATTTAGAGCAGCGTGGGTTATGATAAATAGTAACAGCCATAGTAAAAATCCAAAAATTTAAAGTGGTGGTATTTTAAGGTAAGAGGCGCGAGACTTAAAGTCTCGCGAGTTCTTTTTGCATTTGCCTATATTGCGTTAACAAAGCCTTAAGACGTTGTTGTTTTATTACTTCTTGAGGTTCAACAAAGTTTAGTGCCTTTTGTACTTCATCTGCCGCTTTTAGGTAAGCACCATATTGTGCAAGCACGTCAGCGTTTGCTTCATGGTAGGCAGCAAGGTTTTCTTGCTTTTTATAAACGTCGGTAATTAATTGCTTTGCTAAATTATGCTCTGGTTTTTCAAGTAAAAATGATTTTAGCAAACGCTCAGCTAAAGCATATTGCTTAGCCTCCAGTGCTGCATTAGCATAATTTAAGGTAATAACTTGATTATTAGGTCGGTTGTCATGCAGGCTTTCTAAAAAGTTAACGGCATCTTTAGCTTTCCCCTGGCCTATTAATAAGTCAGTGTGGGTATCTATATAAAATAAGTTTTTAGGATCAGCAGCCATTAGTTCATCAAGTATGGTGGCCGCTTCTGCATACTTTTTTTGGTCTAACAAACTAATACCTAAGCCGTATTTAAGTGCGGTGCTATTATAGAAGGTATTTTCTTTAATCAGTTTTCTAAATAGGTTTTCTGCATCAACAGGTTTATGGTGATAGCGCGCTATAACACGGCTTTTAGCGAGGTTAAATTCGAGGCTCTGTGGGTATTGGCGCTTTTCGAATTGTTGCGCACGCAGGCGCACATCAGATACTCTTGACTCTGGTAATGGGTGAGTAAGTAAAAATGCCGGTGGTTTATATTTATAACGAATTTGTGCTGCAAGCTTTGTTAAAAACTCACTTGAGGCATAAGGGTCAAACCCCGCGTTATTGAGGGTTTGCATACCAATTCTGTCCGCTTCTTGTTCCGCCGAGCGGCTATGGGTTAATTGACTAAATGCAGCTTGAGTTTGACTGGCCGAAAGGATAGCAATACCAGCATCAGGTGCGACAATCGTTGCTAAAATACCCGCAACCATGCCAGCAATAGTCATGGCACTGTTATCTTGTTGCTGCTGAATACGACGTGCTAAGTGGCGCTGCGTGACGTGAGCAATTTCATGGCCTAATACTGATGCAAATTGGCTTTCGTTATCCGATTGTGCCATCAGGCCGGTATGCACACCGACATGACCACCATAAAAAGCAAATGCATTTATTTCTGGGTTGTTAATCCAAAAAAATGAAAACGGGAATCTGACATCGCTTGCATTTGCTACTAACTTCCTTCCTAAGGTCGATAAATATTCATCAAGCACCGGATCACTAACAACAGGTGATGAGCCACGAATTTGCATCATCATAACTTCACCAATTGCTTGTTCTTTTTCAAGTGGTAAAGCTTGTAATGCTGAGGTGCCTAAATCAGGGAGTTTAAAGTTAGTTTGTGCCTTTAATGGCCCACTGCTCAAAACGCTTGAGGTGATAAGCGCGAGAGCCAAAGTGATAAAGGCTGATTTTATTCGCATTTTATTCCTTGCTGGTTGTATCGCCGAGCATAATTCTTGCTATGTCAATTTCGTCACTGCAAGCACGGCTGTCTTTTTCACATAATTGGTAAAAATCTTTTATTGTGACTCCATCAAGCTTTACAACGTTCAATTCTCTTTGTAAAAAATTGACAATTTTATGCACGGTCTTGTGTGCATGAAGAATTAAGGCTTTGTCGGCAGTGTCTCCGCGCTCAAAATAAAAGCCAATGAATTTATGTAGCTGGTTTATGCGAATTAAGTTACGCATGGTAACAGGGTCCCATACTTTAAATTCCATGAAACGATTATCTTTAATATATTGGTCAATCGTAACATCTTTGGCATAAGGTAGCGCCCATAACTCAAAACCTCTGTCTGTGAAGATTTGGTGCAGTGCAATGCGGGGTTTATTTTCGCAGTGAATTTCCCCCAATGAATCTTCATGGCCGCCGAGTAAATCGAGGTTCCAGTTACGCTTATCGATTAAACGTTTAACGGCATTATCAAAACCATGTTCTAATATGCCCTCAGACTCACTCACGGAAGAGGCTACTAAATGATAAAAAGGCGGCAGCTCTCCCCAATTTATTTGTTTTTTATACCAATTGATATCTTTTAATGTTGGATTACTTGGTAGTAGCGCTTTATTATTCGTGCCTGGCATGGGGCTTTCCTTACTACAATATATTTATTAAGGATAAACCATTGTGCAGAGGGTTTTAAGAAAAAGTTGCAGTTGATTTAAAATACAATGAAGTAAGTGAGAGATAATCGCATTCTGAGCTTATTTTTGTCCAGTGAGAAGTTATGTTAGAACAAGATTTGCGCGTATATAAATGCCCACAACAGTTTATTCGTTTCAAGTTGGGTTTAAAACAGGCAAACTTTAATCAACAGCCGATTAAGTTTACGTTAACGCTTGAGCAATCAACATCGGATATTGAACGTTTTTTGCAAAAGCATAATTATCATTACCAATTACAAAAACAGCTCGGGCTGTTAATGGTGGAGCCACATCGTGTTTGAATATGTAAAAGCATGGTACGAAAGAAAATTTTCAGACCCTCACTCGGTTACTTTGTTATTTTTATTAGTCGCATTAATGGCGCTATTTTACTTCTTTGGTTCATTGATTGTTCCTGTTTTGGTTGCTTTAGTCATTGCTTATCTACTTGATTGGCCGGTTGCACATTTAGAGCGGCTTGGATTAAGGCGATTCACGGCAACTATTTTTGTTATGTTAGCCTTTACAGGGTTAATGCTTACTTTAATTGTGGGAATGGGCCCAGTGCTTTGGCAGCAAGCCAGTAACTTGCTTCAAGAATCACCTCATATGATTGAAAAGGGGAAGTACTTTTTATTACATTTACCGGATCAATACCCTAGTTTGATAACGGCTGAGCAAGTGCAGTCGGTGGTAATGAGTGTAGAAAGTAAAGTCATTGAGTTTGGTCAAATTGCTTTATCTGCATCTTTGACGTCGCTTAAAGATGTCGCAGCGTGGTTGATCTACTTGATCCTTGTGCCTTTATTAGTTTTTTTTATGCTAAAAGATAAGCTTGAACTAACGCAAAGTGTTGCGAAGTTAGTGCCTAAGCAACGGCGTTTAATTTTACAAGTTTGGCATGAAATGAATCAGCAAATCATGAACTATATTCGCGGTAAAGTGTTTGAGATTTTGATAGTGGGTTCAGTATCCTTTATTGCTTTTACTATTTTAGACTTACGTTACGCTGCATTATTAGGGGTATTAGTTGGCTTTTCTGTGCTAATTCCATTTGTTGGTGCTGCGTTGGTGACTATTCCAGTTGCTGCTGTTGCACTGTTTCAGTTTGGTGTAGAAACGCAATTTTGGACGATACTGATCGTTTACGGCATTATTCAAGCGCTTGATGGGAATGTTTTGGTGCCTTTATTGTTTTCAGAAGCGGTAGATTTAAACCCCGTTTTCATCATTGTTGCTGTGTTGTTTTTTGGTGGGCTTTGGGGGTTTTGGGGGGTGTTTTTCGCCATTCCGCTAGCTTCTTTGGTCAAAGCACTTATTAATGCGTGGTCAACTAAGCAAGAAGAGCAGCTAGCCGAGCCGCAGGGGTGAGCAGCCTTTAGTCTTAAATAGAATAGATAACGCACCATAGAGATGAATTGATTATTACACCGACCATAAAATTTATGTAGAATGTGTTATAAGATATATCTTTTAGTAATATGGTGCGTTTTTAATGTCCGAACATGTCCCTTGTGCAGATCTAACCGCACAAATTTATCTCGATGCAAATGCAACTACTCCCGTTTTACCCTGTATTGCTGATGTTGTTTTGCACACCATGCAAACTTGTTTTGGTAATCCGTCTTCTTCACACATAACCGGTATTCAGGCAAAACACTTATTAGAACAAACACGGGCACAAGCGCGAACAGTGATCGGGGCGCAATGCGGTGATATATTATTTACATCTGGAGCCACAGAAGGTATCCAAACAGCTGTAGTGTCAACACTAATTGCGGCTAAAGACCACTCAATTAAAAAGCCGGTATTGCTATACGGTGCAACCGAGCACAAAGCAGTACCCAACACATTAATACATTGGAACAAAGTTCTGGGTATTCATGCAGATGTGTTGGCAATCCCAGTGTTAAATGACGGAACCCTTGATTTAGGCTTTATTTCACAGCATAGCGAAAACGCCTTAATGATTTGTACTATGGCCGTTAATAATGAAACCGGTGTTTATCAAGATTTAGCTGCTATTGAAAAGGCTATTCGAGCGAATAATAATGATGTAGTTTGGATGGTTGACTGCGTACAAGCGCTTGGAAAGACACACCTTGCTTTGAGCCAAACAACGATTGATTATGCGCCATTTTCAGGTCATAAACTGTATGCACCAAAAGGGATTGGCATGCTTTATATTCGTCAAGGACGTGAATACACTCCATTTATTGCAGGAGGTGGGCAAGAAAGTGGTATGCGCTCAGGGACAGAAAACTTACCCGGAATAGCGGGATTAAATAAACTGTTTAGTTTGTTGCTGGATGAAACGGATACGACGTTCAAACCTATAAGCGTACTGAACGAGTACCGCGATAAATTATATGCTGCCTTGACACATACATTTGGCAAAATCACGTTTAATCATCGGTTTGACAACAGTGTGCCGACAACGCTGAACTTTTCTGTGGATGAGTTAAGTAGCAAAGAGGTGATGGATTTATTCGATGCGGCAGGTATACGTATAAGTGGAGGCTCAGCGTGTAGTTCTGGCGCAAATAGAAGCTTTGTACTTGATGCTATGGGGGCATCAGATTGGCAAAGTGAAAATGCTTTACGTTTATCATTTGGCCCTGCTATGTCAGCTTTAGAAGTTGATTTGGCATGTGAGCGAATTCGCGCATTAAAGCCTATTTTACAAGCCAACTGTTTAGTTGTATCTGATGCATTGTCGCCTCAACAAGAAACATGTGCTTTAGGGTTAACTCAATATAGGCATCAAGGTGCCTGTAGTTGGCTTTATGTAAGTGAAAATAAAGAGGCCATTCTTATCGATCCCATTGCTGAAATGCTTCCTCGACTTGAAAAAATAGTTAACACGCAATCATTAAAGATAATGGCTATTTTGGATACTCATGATCACCAAGACCGTATTTCTGCAAGACCACTTTATGATAGTGCTTTCTCCACTGCTTTAAGTGATATTAAAACGGATGAATTAGGCTGGCCTGAACACGAAGATATACTTGATTTGATGCATATTAATCTGGAGCGCATAAAAACCCCTGGCCATAGTAAAGATAGTATGAGTTATCTAATAAGAAGCAAAAAGTCAGGCCGAGTTTTATACTGCTTCTGTGGAGATTTACTTCTGCCTGCGGGGCTTGGAAATACCTTATTAGCAGGGGGAGATGCAGATGAAATGGTCGACTCGTTGCGTCAGCTAAATCAAATCGTGCAAAATGACACGATGATTTGCTCCGGCCACGATTACCAACAGTGTTTTGCTATTAATTGGCATGCACAAATTCAACAAACCCCATTGCTAAGTGAATTATTGTCGGGTGCAATGTCGGATGCTGAATTTGTTAAAACTAAACAAGAGAATGACGCTTGCACAATTACTCAGTCGGCGAGCTTATGTGGATTTGCTGCAACGTTTGACGAACCTGCCTTAATGCAGGTTGATGTAACTGAGGCAAAATCGATGCTGATAGAAAGTAATACATGCTTGATAGACACCAGAGAACCATACGAACATGATGCATATGATTTAAATAAAGTATTTAATTTGAAGAAAGACCAGGTGATTAATATACCACTAAGTCGAATGGCATATGCTTTAGTTTCTGGGAAGTTAGAGAAGACACAGCGTTACATTTTATTATGCCGCAGTGGTAATCGCTCCAAACAAGCAGCTAATAACCTAGTACATATTGGTTTTGAATGTGTTTACAATCTGAAAGGTGGGTTGGCATTACTTTAGCCGTCTTTGAGGTTACCCAATAAAAAGGCGCTAACATGAGCGCCTTCTTGCTTTGCTTACAATTTTGGTCCTGAACTATCTCTTACGACAATTGAAGGAGTAAATGAAGTGATAATATCTTTATCTTGATTTCTAGCCCCTCTTGTTTTGGTAAATAACAAACGTGCAGCATGTTGAGAGATTACATCGTTTTCTTGATGTGCAGTTGTCAGTTTAGGCCATGTTTGGCGTGAGAAAGGAGAATTTTCGAAACCAGTGATTGAGAGCTGTTCGGGTATTTTTATTCCCATTAAACGCGAGGCGAAAAGCGCACCCGCGGCCATTTCATCGTTACCGCCTAAAATAGCAGTGATAGCTAATTTATTGTCATCAGCTAGTAACGCTTGTGCACCTTCAACACCTGATTCGAATGAATATTTACCATCATAAATAAACGCATCGTTCGTTTGAGTATTATGATCTGCCAGCGCGGCTTTATAACCTTCTAATCGTTCACTTGTCGATTTATGTTCTTTATCACCGCAGATAAATCCAATGTTTTTGTGGCCATGCTTTAGCAGGTGGGTTGTTATCTCATAGGCGGCTTTAAAATCGTTAACATAAATACAGGTATCTTGGTCCTCTTCATTTGGGCGACCAGATAAAACACGAACATAATGGATGTTTAATTCATCTAATAAATTAGTAATGCTGCTTTGCTCGGATAGAGGAGGGGTTAACACTAAACCTGCAAGCCTAGAGCGCTTGATCATTGTTTTAAAATCATGCTCCATATTCGCTTCAGAATAACTGCATGGATGAATAACGAGTTCATAGCCTTCATCTTTGCAACGCGAGAGCACACCGTTTTGCATATCGATTACATAATAAGCATTGGGATTATCATAGACTAATCCAATAGTGAATGAAGACGTTCCAGCTAGATTACGAGCAGCAAGGTTCGGTTGATAATTTAGTTCGTTTACTGCTTCCATAACCACATCAAAGGTTTTTTTACGTACGGAAGGCTCTTTGTTTATCACTCGCGAAACCGTTTTCATTGAAACGCCAGCAAGCTTAGCTACATCATTTATGGTTACTTTCATACAGTTACTTATTAGGTTGTTATTATCGAGTTGTTTATACGTTTATCAAGCGTCGATATTTGTTATAAATCGAACCGATGAATTTTTAAAATCTTCATCAAGCCGACTAGTGTAGCTAATGTAAAGTAAAATTAGCAGTAAAATAATTGATAAAATTTTTATGATACCGGTGTCAAACGAGTAAAATTAAGCTATTATCCCGAATGTAAAATATAAAATTAGAACATTGACAGCGTTGTCATTTTAACTTATCGTTAACTTTGTTTGTAGGTTATTAGACTATCGCTTAACTATATTTCTATAAAGATAGTTATAAATCAGTTTGTTGCAAGTTTATTAGGGGATTTTAAAAATGAGTTGTCGTTCACAACTGGCTAGTTGGCAAGCACTGAACATTAGTGCTGATAAGATGAAAGAAGTTCACCTTAAAGATCTATTTGCCAATAATAGCAGTCGATTCGAGCTTTTCTCGACTCAAACCCCAGGCATATTATTTGATTACTCTAAGCAACTTATTGATGAAAAAGTACTAAACCAATTACTAAAGCTTGCCGACGATTGTGATGTTGCTGCTTGGCGCGATAAAATGTTTTCAGGTGAAAAAATTAATTTCACAGAAAACAGAGCTGTACTGCATACTGCTTTGCGCAATAGACATTCCAGCGACCTAGATGTTGATGGTGAAAATGTTAGTAATGTTGTGAACGCCGAACTTGAAAAGATTAAAGAGTTTGTAGCGAAAGTACGTTCAGGTGAATGGCTAGGCTATACAGGTAAACCTGTAAAGTCTGTAGTAAGTATTGGAGTAGGTGGTTCAAACCTAGGGCCACAAATGGCTACTGAAGCACTTAAAAGTTATGCAGACGATACGCTTAATGTTCACTATGTATCGAATGCTGACGGTGTTCAAATATCATCGGTGTTAAAACAAATTGATCCTGAAACAACATTGTTTGTTATTTCTTCTAAAACATTTACTACATCAGAAACAATGACGAATGCTAAAACCGCTGTTGATTGGTTTTTGAATTCAGCTCATGATGAAAAATCAATCGCCAAACATTTTGTGGCTGTGAGCACCAATTTAGAAAAAACGGCAGCTTTTGGTATTGCAAATGAAAACGTATTCACAATGTGGGATTGGGTAGGCGGTCGTTTTTCATTATGGAGTGCGATAGGATTACCTATAGCGCTTTACCTAGGGTTTGAAGCATTTGAAGATATACTTGCAGGTGCGTTTGAAGTAGATGAGCATTTTAAATCAGCGCCCAATGATAAAAATATCCCGCTATTGATGGCACTATTGAGCGTGTGGAATACGAGTTTTCTTGGTTATGATGCGCAAGCTATATTGCCATATGATCAAGCATTGCACATGTTACCGGCTTATTTACAGCAAGGTGAAATGGAAAGTAATGGTAAACACGTCAATTTTGCTGGTGAAACTGTTAATTATACGACGGTTCCTATTATTTGGGGAATGACGGGCATTAACGGCCAACATGCTTTTTACCAATGTTTGCATCAAGGTAATGTGATTGTGCCTGCCGATTTTATAGCCTCAGTTAAGCCGCAGGTAAGTGTTGGACAACACCACGATATATTACTATCCAACTTTTTTGCTCAAACAGAAGCAATGATGATGGGTGTTGATGAAAACCAAGTACGTGCAGATTTAACGGCTAAAGGTAAATCTGAGAGTGAAATTGAAACACTGTTAAATCATAAAATACACAAAGGTAACAGACCGACTACTTCTATTCTTTTGGATGTAGTTGATGCAAAAGCAGTCGGGCGTTTAATTGCACTGTACGAGCATAAAATATTTTGCCAAGGTATTATTTTAGAAATATGCTCTTTTGACCAATGGGGAGTTGAGTTAGGTAAAGGGTTAGCGTCTAAAATAGAAGCTGAATTACTTGATGAAACAGTTAAACATACCCACGATAGTTCAACTCAAGGCTTAATGAACTACTACAAAGCGCACCGCGCTTAACAAATTTAGCGATTGGCATTATTAAATGCTTATAGCAAACCAAATACCTTTGAACGGGTAGCGCTGGAGTTCTTAGGGCCTGTATATTTGTGAGAGGATATGCAGAGCCCCTAAGGCTCATTTAATCAGCCGTATAAATCGAATTCAACAGGCTTTTTCTCGATGCGAAAAGCTGACATCACTTTAAACAACAAACGTATGCCTGAACTGCAATAAAAGCAGTCGACAACTGGGCAATGCTAACGTAGAGAGTTAATTATGCTAAATCCTTTTGATATTGTTATTTTTGGGGGCGGTGGTGATCTTGCTTTACGCAAATTACTTCCAGCAATGTATCGCGCATATCAAGAAGGGAATCTACCAGAAGGTTCGCGTATATTGCCGACCGTTCGAGAAGAAAGTAAACGTGCAGAATACATCGAAACCGCGCATGAAGCGTTAAAACAGTTTCTTAGTAAAGGTGAGTTTAACAGCAAAGATTGGAAAGCATTTTCTGCTTTTTTAGTTCCGGTTGTTACCAATGTAACCGAAGCGGATAGCGACTGGGATACATTAAAAGATATTCTCGATCGAGATTCATCAGAAAAATCACGTGTTTTCTACTTGTCATTACCACCTGCTGTTTACGGTAGTTGCTGTGAAATATTATCTGTCAAAGGTCTGATCACCCCGACATCTCGTGTAGTGGTTGAAAAACCTATTGGTTACTGTGGCCAGTCAGCAGAAGAAATCAATGCAAAAATTGCTGAGTACTTTACAGAAGATCAAATATTCCGTATCGACCATTATTTAGGTAAAGAAACAGTTCAAAATTTAATGGCACTGCGTTTTTCAAACTCATTGTTTGAAAATATGTGGGATGCTAAATCGATTGATAACATTCAAATTAGTTTATCAGAAACGGTTGGTCTGGAGAGTCGTGCAGGGTTTTACGATAAAGCCGGTGCATTACGTGACATGGTACAAAACCATCTATTGCAACTACTTTGCCTTGTTGCAATGGAGTCGCCTAATAAGTTAAATGCCAATAGTATTCGCACTGAAAAATTAAAAGTGTTGGAATCTTTACGTCCATTGGTCGATGGCGATGTTGATGACAATATTATTCGTGGTCAATATGTACCAGGTGATTTAGACGGTAAAATTGTCCCAGGATACTTAGAAGAGTTGAACGAAGGCGCCAGCAAAACAGAGACATTTGTCGCTATTCGTGCGCACATTGATAACTGGCGCTGGGCGGGTGTTCCATTTTATTTACGTACCGGTAAGCGCATGGCCAAACGCTGTGCTGAGATTGTTGTTGAGTACAAAAAAGTATCGCACAATGTTTACGGTGATAATGTAGGTAAAATAGAGCCAAATCGCCTTGTGATCCGTTTGCAACCGGAAGAAACTATCCAGCTTACTTTGATGTCAAAACGTCTTGATAATCTTGAAATGCAATTAGAACCCGTCACTATGAATATTGAGTTATCAGAGGCTTATAGTAATGGCTTTCATTCTGACGCATACAAGCGTTTGATGCTTGATGCTGCTGCAAATAATCCGTCACTATTTATACATCGTGATGAAGTAAGGCAAGCATGGAAATGGATTGATCCAATCATTGAGCGCTGGCAAGAAAAAGGTAAACCTGCATTGTATCGTGCTGGTAGCTGGGGCCCGGAAGATGCGGATGATCTTCTTGCTGAAAAAAATCATGTATGGTTTAACACTGGCGAAAAGGGATAAGCATGGCACATATTACTGAGAAGTTTTTTGATTCTAAAGAAGCGCTTACTGCTGAACTATCAGCTAGTCTTGAGCAAAGCTTGGTTTCGGGTATCAAGAATGACGGACGTGCTGTATTAATGGTATCTGGTGGTTCATCGCCAGCACCTGCATATAAGCATCTATCAAACCTTGAACTTGACTGGGACAACATCGATGTGGCTATGGTTGATGAGCGCTGGGTAGATGTTGAGCACGAGAAAAGTAACGAAGCGTTTATCAAAGGCACGTTGTTACAAAACCATGGTGCGGCTGCAAACTTTATCACTATGAAAAACGCAGCAGAAACGGCAGAGCAGGGCAGTAAAGAGTGCGAAAAGGCTTATCAGCAATTAAAGCAAGCTTTTGATGTGACAATTTTAGGCATGGGGCCAGATGGTCATACTGCGTCATTGTTTCCACACGCACAAGGCCTTGAGCAGGGCTTAACAACTTCGCAATTGGTTTGTGCAATTAATGCGATTGAAAGTGATGTAACAGGAACTATTACTGAACGAATGACTTTAACCTTGTCTGCTATTGCGCAGTCTAAAGTTGTTAAGTTACTTATCAGCGGTGAAGAAAAGTTAGCTGTTTACAAAGCTGCAAAAGCAGGCGGAGACGTTGACGATATGCCACTTCGAGCAGTTCTTAATCACCCAACGATAAATATAGAAGTTTACTGGGCTCCTTAACACCATAGTCTCAAGTATTAGAAATGCAGACATTTAGTCTGCATTTTCATTTCTACACTTGTTTATTTAATTTTATCTTTAGTTAATACATCGACTAATTTTCATATTAAATATAAAAACCGCTTTCTTTAAAACGTCAGGCAATGTCTTTACTTTTTAGAACCTCTCCTCACTAGCATGTTGAATATTGATGCTGTCAGATTTGCATATACCCATATCATCTCAAGATCTGAGCGTTGTTGGGCGTTTAGCTGTTACTTAACCTGAACTCTGCTTAAGAGATGTACTAATATATTGTTATTAAATCAAAAATACATTTATAAGTCTCCAGCCGGCAACTTTTAGCGATAACAAGGCGAATCTTTGCGTCAATAGCTGGTCTACTGCAAGTAAATTCAACGTAGTTAGCGTTGAAAGTAGCCGCTGGAGATAGATTTATTATCCAGGTTTCAGGTTACTTACTCTCATCATTGTTACTTTTTAAAAGGGATTGCCACTGTTGCAAAGTAACGTCTTGATAGTAAACCCTTTTAAAATTCTGAGTTCTGTATTATGGGGTAGATGGACATATAGCTTTTGTTTAGACGTTAGCCTTTTAATTGAAGAGTTGTTATGAACATTAAATAAAGATAGACATGTGATGATGAGGCCTTTATAATTCAAAATGACAACGCTGTCATTGATATTGATAACTATTTACTTCCCCTTGGTTTGTTTGATTTGCCCAATAACAAATCATTATCTTTATAAACAGCTAATGTTGATTTTACAGAGATTTTGCTCATTAAAAAGCTTAAGTGGAGCGATAAGTTTACATAGTATTGCGATTGAACCGCCGTTTTTACCTTTATTAGGTATTTCTTTTTTCTCATTTGATATTAAATCATGGTATATTTGCGCCGTTAAAATGTAACAAACTATTCATTTACATTTTTAATTTCACCTTAAATCAATAGCTTGCTTTTTTTTGAGCTTTTTTCGTACAGAAATTAGCTAAAAAATGTAGCACAAATGTAATTTAGGGTGTATGGTTTGTTACTAGATGACAACGCTGTCATCATCACTGGGCAGAAGTGATAAATAAAACCAACAAAATGATTCAAGGGGAATCCTGTGTTAGCTAAAAATTTTAAAAAAAGCTTATTAGCAGTAAATATCGGTCTTGTAATGAGTGCCGGATTCACTGGTGCTGCATTCGCGGCTGAAGAAAATAAAGTTCAAGAAGATGTTGAAGTAATTGAAGTTCGTGGTATTCGCGCATCAGCTAAAGCGGATATTAACAACAAGCGTTTCGCAAATGCAGTTGTTGACTCAATCACTGCCGAAGACATCGGTAAGTTTCCAGATAAAAACGTTGCTGAGTCACTATCACGTATCACTGGTGTAGGTGTTAGCCGTGAATTTGGTGAAGGTGAAAAAATCACGGTTCGTGGTTCAGATCCTACTAAAAACCGTACTTTGCTAAATGGTCAAAATGTAGGTACAGCGGATTGGTTTATTCTTGATAATCCGTCACGTAGCTTTAACTTCACAATGTTACCTTCATCATTGGTAAGTAACCTTGAAGTTTATAAATCACCAGAAGCGCGTTTAGATGAAGGCTCAATCGGTGGTACCGTTATTCTTCACACTCGTAAGCCTCTAGATTTGGATTCTGGTACGACCAACATCACGCTACAAAGCCAATATTCAGAAGCATCAGAAAAACATGATCCATTAATCGAAGGTCTGTTTTCATGGAAAAATGAAGACGAAAAATTTGGTATCTTGGTTTCAGGCTCTAAGTCAGAGCGTACTGTTCGCCGTGAAGGTTTTGAAGTACTAGGTTGGGATGCACACAGTGACGGTACATATACACCGCGTACAATGGGTGTGCCGGTTTTCCGCCAAGACCGTGAGAGAACAACATTCTTCAGTGCAATCCAGTTTGCACCATCTGATGATTTTAGCGCAACACTTAACATTCTAGACTCAAATATGGATGTTAATAATACAAACTCTAACTTCCTTCTTATGAATCCGGCAAGTAGCTCTACACTTAGCTATGAAGGTGCAAATGCTGTTAAAGGTTCAGCCGGTACAGATGTACGCTGGAACCACATTAACCGTATTTCAAGTACTGATACAAACTCTATCCATTTAGATATTGATTTTGCTACTGATTCATTCACTATGAATGTTGAACTAGGTAGTACTGAAGCAGAAGGTGGCACGCTTAACGAAACTTCATGGGAATATGGCGGCCAAGGCAACTATAACTTTGATTTAACTGGAAGTACTCCAACTGTAAATGCAGGTATTGACGGTACTGACCCATCTAAATTCAACGGTGGTTGGATTTGGGGTGGTAATAAACCAACGACTGATGAAGAGTCTTACGCACAAGTTGATTTTGATATCCCAGTTGAAATGGGTGCATTTACAGCGATTAAAGTAGGTGTTAAATATCGCGACCAAAAGCGTACTCAAGATAGAGAAGCATACAGCTGGCATTGGGGTTATGCAAATGACGGTGAAAGTGCTAACTACATGAACCAGATTCTAGCGGCCGATTGCCCTACATTAGCACAGTGTGACCTATCAGTAGGCACAGATAGCGTTGGTGCTGATGTTGTTAATGGCGATATTACTCAGCAGTTAACTCACAACAGTGCGAAAATGCTTGAGCTAGGTTTAGGTCCTAACGCATCTTACGCAGCTCATAAAAACTTAGCTGAAATATTTGAAGTTGTTGAAAAGAAAACATCTTACTACATTCAAGGTGACTTTTCAGGTGATGACTATCGCGGTAACTTAGGTGTACGTGTTGCACAAACCGATCAAGACTCTTCTGGTTACTTGTATTCTCCAGATTCTTGGGGCCTACTAACAGTTGATAACCCAGGCTTAAACCCAGATTTAGTACCAAGCACATTAGAGTGGAAAACTGAATCACGCACTTACACTGAGATTTTACCAAACTTTAACTTGTCATATGACCTAGCGGAAGATCAAATTGTTCGTTTATCTGCTGCACGTACAATGGCTCGTCCAAACTTCTTTGACATCTCACCAATTACAGCACCTGGTGACTTAGGTGAAGACAACCCTACAGCTCAAGCAGGTAACCCTAACTTAGACCCGCAGTTAGCAAATCAGTTCGATGCTGCTTGGGAATTCTACTTTGATGATGCATCTTTGTTTGCAGTTACATTGTTCTATAAAGATATAGAAAGCTATGAAACATCTGGTACATATAGCCAAGATTTCTATGACCAAGAAACTGAAACTTGGGTATCAGCTACGGTTACGCGCCCTGATAATGGTCCTGGTGGAACAACTACTGGTCTTGAAGCATCATTACAGTATGACTTAGGTGATGGTTTTGGTTTATCTGCTAACTACACTTACACTGATGCAAACAATGATGCTGAGCGTGACGTAATGAAACCTGGCTCAGGTTTGGTGATGGGTGCTTCAGAGAATATGTTTAATGCATCAGCATTCTATGAAGAAGACTTGTTCTCAGTTCGTGCAATGTATAACTACCGTACTTCTTGGTATAAAGGTTTACATTCATCTGGTGCAGAGCTTTGGAATGATGACTACGGTCAGCTTGATTTTAGTGCCAACGTAAATATTACTGAAAATATTTCAGTTGTATTTGAAGGTATTAACTTAACTGATGAAAAAGTTGTTGAGTACAACACTAGTAAAGACCGTGTATTGTCAATATACCAAAATGGTCGTCGATTTGTACTAGGTGCAAACTTCAAATTCTAATATATATTGTTAGATAAAAATGCCGCTTTTTAGCGG